>DATJKO010000357.1:0-9345 GCA_035491355.1 Pyrinomonadaceae bacterium | reverse complement strand
TGGCTTCGTCATTTTTGGAGCAGATTACTGGCCGGCAAAAAGAAACTTTTCATCGGCGGCGGAATGATGGCCGCCGTCGTGCTCGCCGGCCTTTATTTCTGGGGCAGCGATTCGGGGACCACGCAGTACATGACTGCGCGTATCGACCGCGGCAACTTGCGCAACACAGTCACCGCAACCGGTGCATTGCAGGCTGTCACGACCGTCCAGGTCGGCAGCCAGGCGTCGGGAACGATCTCCGCTCTTTACGCTGACTTCAATTCGGTAGTTAAAAAAGGACAGGTCGTAGCACAACTCGATCCGTCGACGGCGAAGGCACAGGTCGAGCAGGCACGTGCGAACCTAGAGCAGGCTCGCGCGAGTTTGGTTAATGCACGCGCTGCCGTAACGAATTCGCGCGCCGGCGTGAGCGATGCGCAGGCGAGAAATCTGGCGGCGAAGTCGACAGTGCAAAACAATGCTGCGGGCGTGTCGGGCGCGGAAGCGAATGTTGCGGTGTTGAAGGCACAGCAGGACGACGCGCTTAGCTTGTTGAAACAACAGGAATCATTATTGAAAGCGGGCGTGATCGCACAGCGCGATTACGACGTCGCGATGACTGCGTACAAGACTGCGGAAGCTCGTTACAACCAGGCGGTCGCTCAGTTGAACCAGGCGAAACTCGTCGAGCAGTCATCGTCGAGCGCCGGTATGGCGCAGTCGCAAGCGGCTGTCGAACAGTCGCAGGCTCAGGTGCAACAGTCGCAGGCACAGGTACAGCAAGCCGCCGCTCAAGTACAGCAAGCCCAGGCTGCACTAAGCTTGGCGGAAGTAAATTTGAGTCACACGACCATCGCGTCCCCGATTGACGGCATCGTCGTTTCGCGTGACGTGAACGTCGGTCAAACGGTGGCGGCGAGTTTATCGGCGCCGACGCTGTTCACGATTGCTAACGACCTGACGCAAATGCAGGTGATCGCGAATATCGACCAGGCGGATATTGGTTTGGTCGAACAGGCGAAGTCGGTGAAGTTCTCAGTCGACGCGTTTCCGGGTAAGGACTTCGACGGCAAGATCGCCGAGATGCGTCTGAATCCGACGAACGTCCAGAATGTGGTTACTTACAACGTCGTGATCAATGTCGACAATCCCGAGCAGAAGTTGAAGCCGGGTATGACGGCGAATCTGACGATCACGATCGACGAGCGCAATGATGTGTTGAAGGTCCCGAACTCGGCGCTGCGGTTTACGCCACAGGACGCTACGCGACAAAGAACTGGCAGTGGCAATGCGGGGGGCCAAAATCAGGGAGGCCAGGGCGGCCAAGGTCAGGGTCAGAGGCGTCAACGTCAGCAGGGCGAGCAGGGCGATAGCAATTTCGCGCCGGCTTCAGCACCGGTACTAAATGGTCAAACACGGATTGTTTGGGTGTTGGGCCAGGACGGCACGCCGGAGAGAAGACGGATCAAGGTCGGGCTTAGCGACGGTGCTGCGACGGAAATCGTCGAAGGAGATCTGAAGGAAGGCGACATGGTCATCACCGGTCAAACGATCGGATCGAGCAGCGCGCAAAACAATCAGTCGCGTCCGCCGGGATTCGGTAACGCCCCGCGTGTGGGTGGTGGCGGCGCTGGCGGCGGCCGTGGCAGATAACGAGCAGCTGCTTGGAGCTTTGAACTTAGTTCTTAGTTCCAAGCACCAACAAAGTACGAAGCTCTAAGCACCAAGTACAAAGACGATGAGCACAACTTTTGTAACAACACAGCCACAAACCGACCCGGCACTGCTTGCGCAAGTGCCGGAATCGCAGCCGGTGATCCAGTTGGAGCACATCCACAAAACCTACACGATGGGCGATGTGGAAGTGCACGCGCTGCGCGGAGTGTCGCTGACGATTCGTGAAGGTGAGTTTGTGGCAATCATGGGTGCGTCGGGTTCAGGCAAGTCTACGACGATGAACATTATCGGTTGCCTGGACCGCCCGACGCGCGGCACGTACGTCCTCGACGGCGACGACGTTTCGCAGATGTCGAAAGACGAGCGCGCCGATATTCGCTGCAAGAAGATCGGATTTGTGTTTCAGGGTTTCAATCTGCTTTCGCGGACCTCGGCACTCGAGAACGTTGAGCTGCCGATGCTTTATCTCGGCGTTGATGCGACGCAGCGTCGACAGCGAGCGATGGAAGCACTAGCTGCGGTTGGGCTCGCAGGGCGCGAGCAAAACCACCCAAATCAGTTATCGGGTGGCCAGCAACAGCGTGTCGCCGTCGCTCGCTCCCTGGTTAATCATCCGGCGTTGATTCTGGCCGACGAGCCGACGGGTAACCTGGATTCGCGAACGTCGGTCGAGGTGATGGAGATCTTTCAGCGGCTGAATCGTGAACGCAGTATCACGCTGGTGCTCGTCACACACGAACCGGACATCGCGCAGTATGCCGACCGCATAATCGTGTTTAAGGATGGCAAGATCAAGAGCGACTACCAGGTGCAAGACAAACGCGATGCGGCGGAAGAGCTGAAGAATCTGCCCGTGATTGAAGATGACGATGATGAGGATGAGGATGCCGCTTAAACAGTACAGGTCAGGAAGGGGGCAAGCGAAGTGCGCCCCCGCACGTTGTGCTGAACAAGGCGGGTAAAAAGCAGCGGGGGCGATGCCCCCTTCCTGACTTGTACTGGCGGTGAAGTCACTATGACCCTACTAATGATCATTCGAGTCGCGTTTCGTGCTCTTGTTCGCAACAAGATGCGCGCAGCCTTGACGATGCTCGGCATCATCATCGGCGTTTCAGCCGTGATTGCGATGGTGAGTATCGGCCAGGGCGCGTCGGCTTCTGTTCAGGCACAGATCGACAGCATCGGCACGAACCTGCTCTTCGTTAGCGCGGGTGCGCAGAACGTGGGCGGCGTGCGCAGTGGTACTGGCGATACAGGCACGAACACACTGACGGTCGACGATCTCGAAGCAATCAAACGCGAAGTGCCGAGTGTTTCGATGGTCACTCCATCCGTGAACACTCGCGGCCAGCTCATCGCCGGCAACCAGAACTGGAACACGTCGCTGCAAGGTGTGAGCGAACAATATCCAGACGTTCGTAAGTGGCAGATTCAGAGTGGCACATTTTTCACCGACGCCGATGTACGAACTGCAGCCCGCGTGATCGTGATCGGCCAGACGTTGGCTGACACGCTTTATCCGGGCGCCGATCCCGTGGGCCAAACGATTCGCGTATCGAATCTGCCGTTCCGTGTGGTGGGGGTGATGGCGGCCAAAGGACAGGATCCGCAAGGTCGCGATCAGGACGACATTGCGTTTGCCCCCTACACGACCGTGCAGAAGAAAGTGCTCGGACGCGATCGCATTCAGATCGCTTACGTCTCCGCCATTTCACAGGACGCAACGTACACCGCGCAGTCGCAGATCACCGACTTACTGCGTCAACGTCACAAACTCGCGGCGAGCGAGCCTGACGATTTCACGGTCCGCAACATGACCGACATCGCCGAAGCCGCGAACGAAACGAGCCGGACGATGACGATCCTGCTGGCGTGTATCGCGGGTGTTTCGCTACTCGTCGGCGGCATCGGCATCATGAACATCATGCTGGTGTCAGTCACCGAGCGCACGCGCGAGATCGGCATTCGCATGGCGATCGGCGCGCGTTCGTCGGCGGTGCGTAGTCAGTTTTTGATCGAGTCGATCGTGTTGAGTCTGACGGGTGGAACGGTGGGCATCATTCTCGGCGTCGTCTTGTCACTGGCGATTCCGGCGATGCTCGGTTGGCCCACGCTGGTGTCGATGATGGCGATTGTTGGCTCGGTAATCTTCTCCGGGGCCGTGGGAATCTTCTTCGGCTACTACCCGGCGCGGAAAGCAGCGGCGCTCGATCCGATTGAAGCGCTACGTTACGAGTAAACCTCTGGGCGGTGGCGCCAGGCGTAGTGCAGCCCCGCCCAAATCGCAAAGCTGACCACATAACCAACCAGCACGCGACCCGTGCTAAACACTGGATCGATCCTGCTTACAACGAGCAGAACCAGGGTCAACAAAACGACGTGTACGACGGCGACGGTCCAGAGCGCGGTGCGAAGTGGATCCAATTTGGTCGCCTTGTTCAAGAGAAAGATAATCACGTTCGCGACAACGCCGGTCGTGATCAGTGCGTCAAGCACATGACCAAACATGAGAATCGAATTCACCTCATTCTTTCTGCCATAACTCAGTAGCAGAAAAGCGACGACGATAATCCCAACGCACCCCGCCAACACAACTGCATCTGAACGTCGATTCATAAACACACCTTCCCTTCCTGAGTTGTCGGCGCGCTCCTTCGCCGCCGTGAATACGAGGTCTGTCAGTGTTCGAAACCAAAATCCGAATAACGATCCCTGGCGGGATTCGGCGCGATAACAATCACGGAACACTTGCAGCATTTCGTCGCCGAACTCCTGTCGAAACTCCGCCGGATAGGCGAATAGCAACCAGCCATAGAGCCGCGACGAGATGTTGGTATGTGAACTGAGCATTCCGTTAAACGCCGCGCGCCGACAGCAACTTCTTCGCACGCGCGCTCTTCACCAAACCTTCGAGGCGTTCGGCCTCGGCGACGGCGATGCGACGACCGAGATTGGTCAAACGGTAGTAACGACGTCGCTCATCGTCGAGCTCCGGATCCGGCCGTTCGTCCAACTCCTCGATCAGACCATCATTGAGCATTCGTTTGATAGAGCCGTAGAGTGTGCCTGGACCAAGACGCACTTTTCGGTCGCTGCGCTCGTCAACCTCGCGCATGATCTCGTAACCGTGCCGGTCTTTGTCCGCGAGGGCCAGCAGGATGTGAAACATCGCCGGCGTCAGCGGCAACCAGGTCTCTGGATTTTCTTTGGCCAACTCTATCGCCTCACACTATATCGAGCGGCGACATAGTAATGCGAATTTTAGTTCGCGTCAATAGTTGTTTTTGGTCCTCACGTTTTTAGTCGCGTTCGGGTAACATGCGCCGCATGAATCTGCGACCCCCGTTGCGTCGAACACTCGCTCTTTCCCTGCTTCTGGTGCTGGCCGTCGTTTCGTCGGGCCAACGACGAACCCAGCTGGAGAACGTCAAACCAAAACGCCCCCGGCTGGTGTTGCTGATCGTCGTGGATCAGTTTCGTTACGACTATCTCGAGCGCTTCGGAGACTTGTTCGACGCGAACGGACTGCGACGATTGATGCGTGACGGCGCCTCGTGGACGCAATCGAACTACGATCACATGCCGACCTACACCGCGCCTGGTCACGGCACGATGATGACTGGCGCGTATCCCGCGGAGACGGGCATCGTCGGGAATGAGTGGCCCGATCGTGTGACTGGAAAGAAGGTCACGAGCGTCTCGGATACTTCCGAAAAACTTCTCGGCGGTGCGTCGACGGAAGGCGCCGCGAGTCCGCGACGTTTGATGAGTTCGACTGTCGGTGACGAACTGCGTCTCGTCACTAACGATCGCTCGAAAGTGATCGGTATCTCGGTTAAGGACCGTTCGGCGATCCTGCCTGCAGGCCGTCACGCGAATGCTGCTTACTGGGTTAGCAGCGGTTCAGGCAGCGTTGTTTCGTCGACCTATTACTTCGCACAACTCCCGGCCTGGGTCACGGCGTACAACAACACACATCCCGCGGATCAGTACTTCGGCAAGAAATGGGAGCGCTTGCTGCCGGAGAGCGAGTACGTCAAACGCGCCGGCCCTGATTCGCCTGCGTGGGAAACGGTCTCCGGCGCCGGCAATACGAACGCGTTTCCGCATACGGTCACTGGTGGCGCGACCAAACCCAGTGCGCCTTTCTATTTCGACCTGGACTACACGCCCTTCAGTAACGAACTGGTCCTGTCGTTCACTCAACAGGCGATCGTGAACGAGCAACTCGGACAGGACGACGATACGGATGTGCTGACCGTCAGCTTTTCGGCGAATGATTACGTGGGACATCGCTATGGTCCGTACAGTCAGGAAGTGATGGACGTAACGCTGCGCGTCGATCGACAGATCGCGACGCTGCTGGATTTCGTGCAAAGTAAAGTGGGTCTTGCAAACACGCTGATCGCTTTCACTGCGGATCACGGTGTTGCTCCAATTCCCGAACATGCGGCGGCGCTTGGTCTCGGTGGTAGCCGGATAAAGACGACCGACCTGCTCGCGGCAATACGAGGTGCGATCTCGGCGCGTTACAACCCGGAGAAAAAGTCACCGGATCCGACTGCCGATTACATCTACAAGTTCGACGACGCCGGCCTCACGCGCGACGGGTTTATGAATGGCAACGTCTACTTCAACTACGCCGCACTGGAACGCGACAAAGTTAATCTGGAAGAGTTGGCGCAAGTGACTGGTAAGGCGGCGTTGACAGTTAGAGGCGTTGCTCGCTATTTCACGCGCGGGCAGTTGCTGCGTGGCGCGACGTCAGTAACGGATCCGATCGAGCGTCGCGCGCTGCACGGTTTCTATCCCTCGCGCAGTGGTGACGTCGTGCTGATCGCCGATCCATTCAAATACCTCGGCGATACGATCACCGCCACGCATGGTTCACCGTATACGTACGACACGAATGTGCCGACGATCCTCATGGGAATGGGCGTAACTCCCGGCCGTTATCTCGAATCAGCCACCCCGGCAGACATCGCGCCGACGCTGTGTGCCCTACTCGGCATCACGGCACCGACAAATGCAACCGGACGCGTGTTGATTGAAGCTTTGAAGAAATAGGCAGGTCTTCAACCCTCCCCGGTCGGCTTCCCCGCGTGATGTTCGCGTCGGCTTCCCCGCGTGATGTCGGATTTGCGGCTTTGCCGCCTCGATGTGAGGCGAGGCTCTGCCTCGCCGTTCGCTGGAGAGAGAAAGGGGCTGCGCCCCTGGTTCGGGCTTCGCCCAAAACGTTGGGCCAGAGGCCGAACCGGGGGCTTAGCCCCAACTATTTTTCTGACTTTACGGCGAGGCACAGCCTCGCCTCACATCGAGGCGGCGAAGCCGCAAATCCGACATCGCTGGGAAGAGGACGCGAATATCAGGCGGCGAAGCTACTACCTACACCCGGGCGGAGCCGCTACTCACCTCGTGCGAAGCCGCTACTCACCTCGTGCGAAGCCGCTACCCACATCTTTGTGGCTGACTAACGGCGGCGGTAATGTGTGACGTACTCAGGCGGGTCGATCCCCTCCGGTAGACGCGGATCGTTCACCGGCTCGCCGGCGATGAGTTTCAGCGGCAAGACTCCCGCCCACATCGGCAGGCCGTAATCCTCTTCGTCGTCCAACGGCGGACCAGTGCGGATCTTCGCCGACGCTTCTTCGAGCATCAACGAGAGCACGGTCGTCTGTTTCATCTCGACGTCATTCGGCTCGCGAATATCCTTCCATCTGTCGCGAATGATGTGTTCCGAAAGCGCCACCAGCGCTGACCACTTCTCCTCCGGATCGTCCACCAACGTCGCTCGTCCAAACACAACCACAGATCGATAGTTCATCGAATGATGAAAAGCAGATCGCGCGAGCACCAGACCGTCGAGCAGCGTCACTGTCACACACGCATCGATACCACCCGCAAGCGTGCGCAACATGCGGCTTGCCTGCGAACCGTGAACGTAGAGCTTGTCCTCAACGCGTGCATAGCCCGTCGGGATCACCACCGGACGCTCGTCAACTACAAAACCTATATGACAAATGAAACCTTCGTCCAGAATTCCGTAGACAGTTTCGCGATCGAAATGGCCGCGCTTGGGGAGTCGTTTAAGTTTGGTGCGATCTGTTTGGGGAAATGTCATAATTGCGCCCCAGACTACCACGGATACCACTGATAAGGAGAATACCATGCGCTTTCGTTTCCCCCTTGTCGCTCTCTGTTTGCTCGCCTTCGCCGTCAACGCTTTCGCACAGAACGGTGGTCAACCAAAGTCGCCGTTGGAGACTGCTTTCTCGCGACTCGAGTGGCGCAGCATTGGTCCAGCAAACATGGGCGGACGCATCGCCGACGTTGAAGGTGTACCAGGCGATCCCAATGTGGTCTACGTCGCGAGCGCATCTGGTGGTTTGTGGAAGACGACGAATGGCGGAGTGAAGTGGACGCCAATCTTCGAACGCGAAGGAACGATCTCGATCGGCGACGTCGCACTCGCGCCGAGTAATCCCGACGTGGTCTGGGTTGGGACAGGTGAGTCGGCAGTACGCAACAGCGTTTCGTTTGGCGACGGAGTTTACAAGTCGACTGACGGCGGCAAGACGTGGCAGCACATGGGACTCAAAGAGTCGGAACACATCTCTGCCATCGCCATTCATCCACAGAACCCCGACATCGTTTACGTCGCTGCTCTCGGTCACGCGTTTGGACCAAACGAAGAACGCGGCGTGTTCATGACTACGGACGGTGGGAGGACCTGGAACAAGACGCTTTACATCGATAACCAGCACGGCGCCTCCGATCTCGAGATCGATTCGACTAATCCAAACATCCTCTACGCAGGCATGTGGAGTTTCGAGCGCAAACCGTGGACGCATCGCAGCGGCAGCGAGAAGGGCGGCGTTTACAAGTCGATCGACGGCGGCCGCACCTGGAAGAAAGTAGAGAACGGTTTGCCGAAACTGATGGGCCGCATCGGCATTCGAGTCGCGCCGAGCAATCCCAACGTCGTATACGCGATCGTCGAGTCGAAAGATGGCACGCTTTATCGTTCAGACGATCGCGGTGAAACGTTTCGCAACGTGTCGAAGCAGGAGTCGATCGTTTCGCGTGGCTTTTACTACACGAAGGTACGCGTCGATCCGACGAACGAGAACCGAGTTTATGCCGTGGCGTCGACGTTGTTCGTTTCCGTCGACGGCGGCAGGACATTTCGTTCGATCACCAGCCGCAGTCACATCGACTTTCACGCGCTCTGGATCGATCCGAAGAACCCGAAACGAATGTGGCACGGACAGGACGGCGGCATCGGCGTCAGCTACGACGGTGGCGAATCGTGGGAAGCTGTCTACAACATACCGTTGGGCCAGTTCTACCAGGTGCACGCCGACAATCGACAACCCTTTTACAACGTGATGGGTGGACTTCAGGACAACGGCTCATGGACTGGTCCAAGTCGCACGCGCGAACCATCGGGCATCATGAACGACGACTGGCGCATGGTCAGTTTCGGCGACGGCTTCTACGTGATCAATCATCCGGACAATCCGGACGTTTACCTTTCTGAATCACAGGGCGGCGAGATCGTTTGGACCGACTTCCGCACGCGTGAACAGCAATCGGTGAATCCGTGGGGACGCGGTAGCGGCGGTGGACCAGCCGCAGGACAGAAGTACAGATGGAACTGGAACGCGCCGCTTGTCTTTTCACCACATG
>DATJKO010000356.1:0-8384 GCA_035491355.1 Pyrinomonadaceae bacterium | reverse complement strand
TCATTTCTCACGGGCTCGCGGTGGTCGAACACATTTCAACGCGTGTTGCGGTGATGTATCTCGGGCGGATCGTGGAGATCGCTCCGGCGGCGGAACTCTACACGCAGCCGCTTCATCCCTACACGCAGGCGCTGCTGTCGGCGATTCCGATTCCCGATCCGCGCCAGAAGCGAAACCGAATCATTCTTCAGGGCGACGTGCCGACGCCTATCAATCCGCCGTCGGGCTGTCGTTTCCGCACTCGTTGCCCGATTGCGATCGAAGAGTGCGCGCACATCGATCCCGAGCTGCGTGAGGTCGCCCCCGGACACGCTGTCGCGTGTATCCGTGTGCCCGAATGGTCTGAAGCGCAGCCTGCGGAGTGAAACTTTGCTGATTGTGTAGCCGTATCTAGCAAACGACTTTTTGAACAAAATCTAGAGAAACACGGGTTTAATACTGATGAGTGCTCCTAGCGAACCCGCTTTCGAAGCCCCGCCACCACCGCCAACACCACCAACCGAACAAAAGGGGCCGCGCGCCAGCTACTTGTTGCCTGTCGCCATCGGCTCATTCGTCCTGGGCCTGGTCTTCCTCGTAGGCTGGATTGTGAAGTTCGTTCCCCGAGGCTGGACCACCGCGTTCGCGCTCTGTTTCGCCGGCCTGGTTCTCGCTGCTCTGAGTCTCATTCGGTTGCCCGTGGTGCCGAAGAAAGAGGAGGGGCCACTTTCATTTATCGGCAAGCTGACGGGAATCTTCTTCGAGCCGGGCAGCGTCTTTCGCAATTTGCGGGAGTATCCGCGCTGGATCGGGGCTTACGTGGTCATCGCCGTGCTGGTTACGGTTTATTCGGTGGCGTTCGTGCAACGAATCACGCCGGAACGAATTGTGGAACACACCAGCGAGAAGATGGCGGAGATGGGAAGCTTTGCGCCGCCGCCCGAAGCGCGTGAGCGAATCAAGGCGGACAGTTTGGAAGCCCTGAAGAGCCCGGTGCAACGCGTCGCTGGAGGTCTCAACACGTTGGTTGGGCTTCTTCTCGTAACCTGCTTCGTAGCGGGACTCAGCCTGCTCGGCATGCTCGCGCTCGGCGGGAGAATTAACTTCTGGCAGTCTTTGGCCGTGACGTTCTGGGCGGCTCTTCCGGTGATCGCAATTCAGAAGCTGCTCGGGCTGGTCATCCTCTACTTAAAAGCGCCCGAGGATCTGCACCCGATTATCAACCAGGAAACAACGCTTCAGGACAACCTGGGCATATTGCTCTCGCCCGCTGAGCATCCGGTCCTGTTTGTGCTAGCCAGCTTTATCGGGCTCACTTCGTTGTACGGGCTGTGGTTGCGCGCGAAGGGATTGCATTTCGGCGCCACGAAGGCCAGCAGTGGAGCCGGATGGGGTGTGTCCATCATGCTCTGGCTTTTGTTCCTGCTACTGGCAGTGGTCTTTACGTCGCTCTTCCCGCAGTTTATCTCGTAACGGGAGTCGCTACTCGTATCTGAGCGATTCGATGGGATCGAGGCCCGCGGCTTTCCAAGCCGGCCAGAGTCCGAAGATGAGCCCGATCCCAACGCTCGCGATGAGACCGCCAATGGGCGCCCACAGCGGTACGTAGGTAGGTAGTATCAAGCGCACCAGCAGCGTCAATCCCCAACCCACCGATAGGCCAACGATCCCGCCCAGACCGGTAAGTGTTGCCGCTTCGATCAGGAACTGCCACATGATGTCGCTGCGCTTCGCGCCAATCGCTTTGCGCACGCCAATCTCACGTGTTCGTTCAGTGACTGACACGAGCATGATGTTCATCACGCCAATTCCGCCCACCATCAAACCCACCGACGAGATAGCAACCATCGCGACTGCCAGACCAGCAGTGATCGAGCGGAAATTGTCAAGAATACTTTCCGACGTTTGCAGACCGAAGTTGTCGTTCGCGGCAAAAGGCACCTGACGTCGAACGCGAAGCAGGTCACGCACCTGGTCTTTCGCGGCATCCATCATGCCCGCTCGGGCAACGGCGAGAATGTAGACGTCGTCAGCGTTAGGTTTGAGTTTTTGGGCCACCGTGAACGGCACATAAATCACGTTGTTCTGATCGTCACTGCCGCCGCCAATCAAAAACTGTTCGCGTTTCATGAGTGTACCGACAACGCGAAACTCCTGCGTCCCGATCTTGATCGTTTGTCCAACCGGCGAGCCGACTTTGAAAAAGTCGTCGGCGATTTTCGAACCAACTACGCAAACTTCCTGGTTCGTGTCGTTCTCCATGTGCGTGAAAAAGCGACCGTCGGAGATCACCTGCGTGCCCGCCTTTTCAAAGTCAGGCAACGTTCCCTGAAGGGCGACCTGCGCGGAGGTCTTGCCGCTTCCGGAAACCATCAGTTTGCCGCCAAACCAGTTGTTGGTGATGTCGAGGAACGGAACAGACAGCTCGACCGCTGGCAGATCGGCGATCGCGATCGCATCGTCGTAAGTCAATTCCTTCCGCATGCGTTCCTCACGCGACAGACGGCCGATACGAATACCGGGATCGAACTTGCTGATGTAAATGGAACGAGTACCGAATGACTCGACCTCCGTCTTGACGGACACGTCGATGCCGCTAATGAACGAGGCCATCAACATCACCGTGATGATGCCAATCACGACGCCGAAGACAGTCAGGAACGAGCGCAGCTTATTGGCGCGCAGCGTCGACAGGGCCATCTTGAGGTTTTCGTAGATGTCGCTTCTGATGATTGGCATTAGTCTGCCCTCAACGCTTCAATTGGATCGAGTCGCGCAGCTTTCCAGGCCGGAAAGATTCCGGAAACCACACCAGCGGCGCCTGAAACGCCCAAGGCACCGGCAATCGCGAGTATCGATAGGTATGTCGGAAAGATCAACGCCGAGACTACAAAACCGATCACCCACGCCAGAAAAACTCCGATTCCGCCACCGATCAACGCGAGCGAAGCCGCCTCCATCAGGAATTGCTTCAGAATATCCATCTGCCGCGCGCCAAGAGATTTTCTAATGCCAATCTCCTTCGTGCGTTCGGTCACAGCGACCAGCATGATGTTCATGATGACGATCGCACCAACAACGAGAGCAATACCCGGAACGAAGATCGCCACGAAAAAGATCGTGCCAAAAAGTCGATCCCGCAAGCCGGTGATTGCGTCGGGAGTCACGATCCCGAAGTTGTCTTTCTCGCTTGGCCCAAGTTTGCGGCGGGCGCGCATCAGGAACCGCGCTTCTTCGACGGCGTCATTGAATTGATCGTCGGTTCTGGAAGTAGCGACGAAGTAGAGCGAACGCTGGCGGATCAGGCCGCCGTAGTTGATCGAATAGGTCTTCAAAGGAAGGATGATGAAGTTGTCCTGCGGCATGCCGAAGACTGTTCCCTTCGCCACCTCGACGCCGATTACTCGATACGGCAAACCGCGAATCGTTATCTCCTGACCGATGGGACTGCTGGAAAACAGTTTCGACGCGATGTCAGCGCCGAGATATGCGACCCGCGCTCCATTATCGTTCTCAGGCTCAGCGATGAAGCGGCCTTCGGCGACGTCGCGGTTTTCAATGTCCACACAGTTGGCAGTGGCGCCGGAGACAAACACGTCCTCCAGCACTTGATCGCTACGCTTTACTTCAGATGGCGTCACGCGCGCCCTTGCGCCGATCTTGTCGATCAACGACGCGCGTTCTTTCAAGTAGTCGTAGTCTTCGAGCGTGATCTCTTTGTTGCGTCGTTGCGCGGCGGCGATCGTGTCAGTGTCCTTGAAGTCTTCCAGCGGATTGAATCGCTGAATGGTGAACGATTTGGCGCCTATGCCCGCGATCTTCTCGTCGACGTAACGGTTGAACCCGGCGATGAGTGACACGACGACGACAAACGCAGTGACGCCGACGATCATGCCGAGCAGCGTCAGCGCCGAGCGCAGTTTATGCGCCCAGATCGCGGCAAGAGCTAATTTTAGAGTTTCGACGAATTTCACGGCTTAGCGACGTTATTACGGGTTGATCCGGGTTAGGGTTGCACCCGGCATATTAGCAATGCTCACTCCCAACGCAAAGCATCGATGGGGTTCAAGCGGGCGGCTTTCCAGGCGGGCCACAGGCCGAACACGATGCCGACGCTGGCGGAAATTCCCACGCCGAGACCGATGGCCCACAACGGCACGTAAGCCGGTAGAGGAGAGTACCTGTTCACCAAAAAGCTTCCCACTTCGCCGACTATCAGTCCTGTCAGTCCGCCAATCGCCGTCAGTACCACGGCCTCGATTAGAAACTGCGACAGGATATTCAACTTCGTGGCGCCCACAGCTTTGCGCACGCCAATCTCCTTGGTCCGTTCCGTGACGGACACCAGCATAATGTTCATCACCCCAATCCCGCCGATCATCAGCGCGACGAACGAGATCGAAGTCAGCACGAGCGCTGTTGCTCCAGTGAGCTGGTTGTAAACGTCAAGGAGACTATCCTGAGATGAGATTCCGAAGTTGTTCGGTTCGCCGGCAGGCACGCGACGGCGGCGACGCAGGATGTCAGTGATCTCGTCGATTGCCGGTTTCACAAACGCACGGGAGCGTGGCCGGACGATGACAAAGAAGACGACTTCCGGGAAGGGCCGATCGGGATTGTACTTGTCGAAGGTTGAGAGCGGAATGAAGATCGAATTGTCGCGCGATTGACCGAAGAAGTTGCCCAGCGGTTCCATCACGCCAATCACGTGATACGGGTTGCCGTTGATGCGGACTTCCTTGTCGACGGGATCTTCGTACGGAAACAGCGCCTGCTTCACGTCGACGCCGAGAATCACCACGTTGGATCGATCTTGCATGTCGATGTCGTTGATGAAACGGCCGCTGGCGACGTACTGCGACTGAGTGAATTCGTAGTAAGGCGTGACGCCGAGGAGGATCGGCGTGTCGGTCTGTTTGTCCTGGTATCTCACCGTTCCGGAAAGCATACGGTGAATCGGCGAGACGCCGACGACAGATGAAGCTTCTCGCCGGATTGCTTCGACGTCGTCCATCGTCAGGTCTTTGCGATGGATCTCGTCGGGACCGGGCGGCCGTCCAAAGCTCGGTTCGAACTTGGAGACGAAGATGGTATTCGAACCAAGCGACTCAATCTGATCCGCGAAGGCTTTGTTGAGACCCTGGATGATCGACACCATAAAGATCACCGTCAATACACCGACACTGACGCCGAGAATCGTCAACGCTGAGCGCAGCTTGTTGGAGCGCATGGTGTCGATTGCCATGAAGGCCGATTCTTTGATGTCGTCGAATCTCATCGCTTCACTCAGATCGCAGCGCTTCGATCGGATCGAGTTTGGACGCGCGCCACGCGGGCCATATTCCACTGCCAATTCCCACCAGGGACGACAGGCTAACGCCCAGCACTGCCGACAACGCACTGACGAGTAGTGGAAATCCGATCAACGCCGAAATCACATACGCCAGTCCGAAACCCGTGCCCACTCCGATCGCACCGCCCAGCGCCGTAACCACGACGGCTTCGATCAAAAATTGGCTCAGGATGTCCTTACGTCTCGCGCCGATTGCCTTGCGAATCCCGATCTCCTTCGTTCGTTCTGTTACAGATACGAGCATGATATTCATCACCACAATGCCGCCGACGAGAAGCGAAACGAGAGACACACCCCACGTCACGTAGTAGATGTTTGAAGTTGCCTTACCGTAGAGATCGAGAAACACGTCCTGTGTCTCGAGTGAGAATCCTTCGTCGTTCGGATCGTCCATCGAATGTCCGCGACGATTGTGCATGACGGTGCGCACCTGGTCCTGGGCCACTTCGAGCTGTTCCGCCGCTCGGACCTGAATGAAGACGACAATCGAACGCCGCGAGCCGTACACCTTCTGATAAGTCGAATAGGGAATGTAGACGACGTTGTCGCGCGAGAAGCCGAAGATCGAGCCCAACGGTTCCAGTACGCCGAGTATCAGGTACGGGCGCCCATCGATCCGAATCTCTTTTCCGACTGCCTGGTCCGCGGGCGCGTCGGAAAACAAATTCTTCAGCATGTCTGTTCCAATCACGCAGATGTCGCGTCCCGAATCGCCCTCGCTCTCGGTCCAGATACGGCCGGTATCGATGTTCACACCGTCGATATCGAACATCGAAATAGGCTCGACGCCGCGGACGCGCACGTTCTCGGCCTTCTGGTTTGCGAACTTGACGGTCTCAATGGCGTTGCCCGCAATGCCTACGCGCCAGCACGACGTACACAGTCGAGCGATCGCTTTTTCGTCTTCGTGCGTGACGTCTTTGCGGCGATTGAACTTTACGAAGTCTTCGCGCGACGTGATGATTTGCGGTTGTTTGGAAATCGTGAAGACAGTCGAACCCTGCGACGAAAACGTTTGGGCGACGGTCTCGTTGAGGCCATTGATGATCGTCATGACGGCGATCACCGCTGTGACCCCTACGACGATGCCGATCAATGTCAGACCAGTGCGGAGTTTGTTTGCGCGGAGACTCGAGGTGGCAACTCGAAACGATTCCCAAACTGCTGCCAGGCGGAACAGGGGAAACGACTTGATGCGCGCGGGTAGTTGCGCGCGCGCGTAAGTGAAACGTTGTGGGCGGACCTCATCAACGCCACCTCGCTGCATGGCTTCTTCTCCTACCTGATCCGTTCGTCCTTCTCGATAAGGCCGTCACGAATGGAGACGACGCGGTGCGCCCGCGCTGCGATGTCATGCTCGTGGGTAACGACGATGATCGTGTTTCCCTCGGAGTGCAACCGTTCAAAGAGATCCATGATTTCCATGCTGGTGTGGGAGTCGAGTGCTCCGGTTGGTTCGTCAGCCAGCAGGATCGATGGGTGGTTGACGAGCGCGCGCGCGATTGCCACGCGTTGCCGTTGACCGCCCGAGAGTTCATTCGGTTTGTGCATCATGCGCTCGGTCAGGTCGACGGACTGGAGCGCCTTCTTCGCCATTTCGTGTCGCGTTGACGAGCCGACGCCGCCATAAATCAGCGGTAGCTCGACGTTGTGCAGCGCCGTTGCGCGAGCCAGCAGGTTGAAAGTTTGGAAGACGAAGCCGACTTCCTGGTTTCGGATACGCGCGAGCTCGTCGTCGTCCATCTCCGAAACGTTCTTTCCGTTCAGCCAGTATTCGCCCTGCGAAGGTGTATCAAGACAGCCGATCAGGTTCATCAACGTCGACTTGCCGGAACCTGAGGGACCGATAATCGCGATGTACTCGCCGCGTGGAATATCAAACGAGACGCCGTGTAGAGCGTGGACCGACTCCGTTCCCATCTGGTAAGTCTTCCAGATGTTACGCATGGAGATGAGCATTGCCGGATCATGCCCGTCGACTGGGGCCGCGGTCTTGATCTCTTTCTCGTTCTCCGGGGGAGACAGCGTGAGAGTCGCGTTGCTCATCTAGCGGGCCTCATTTCCATTTGCGTTATCGGCTTTCTTCGTCTGCCGCTTGACGGTCATGCCGTCCTTGAGTGTCTTCAGCACGCGGCTTGGTCCACGCACGATCTCCTTGTCGGCTGACAGGCCGCTCGTGATCTCAATGTCGGCTTCGCCGGTGATACCCGTGGTGACTTCGACGAATCGCACTTTGTTGTTCTCGATCAGATAAACGCCCTTCTGAGCTTTCGGTTTTTCGGGCGACGGGTTCGGCACACTGCCCGCAACAGCCGGCGACGGTGAACCCGGAGGCGACGGTTGTTTCTCAACGATCGATTCGAGTGGCACTGCGAGAACGTTGGTCTTCGTGTCGGTGGTGATCGTCGCGGTCGAGCTCATACCCGGACGCAGCGCGATTTTAATCTCGTCCGTCAATTCTCTCAGTACCAGTGTGACTTTGAACTCTTTCGCTTCCTGCACGTTCACGCGGTTAGACAAACCGCCGGTGGCGTCTGACTTCGCGATCGCCAACGGATTCTTCTGTGTGACGACTGCTTTGATTTCTTTGTCGCCGAGCGCGTCGACTTTTACTTTTGCTTCCTGGCCCACCTTGACGTTGTTGATCTCAGTCTCATCCACGTTCACTTCGACGTTGATCTGCGACATGTCGGCGATGGTCATCAGCGGCGTGGTTGAAAGGCCGGCGACGGCAAACTCACCGACGCGGGTCGGAATATCAGCGACGACGCCATTGAGCGGCGACAACTGTGTCGCCTTTGAGCGCTGACTGACTTGGCCGCGCAACATGGCGGCCTGCTGGTTCGCGCGCATTTCAGACGACTTGATGCTGGTTTGTGCTTCCTTGACGGCGATGCGCTGTTGAGTGGCGCGTTCAGTCGCTTCCTTGACCGCGATCTTCTGCGCTTCGAGGTTCGCCCTGGCTGTTTCGAGCGAGATCTTGGCGGTCTCGAAACGGTCGCGGGCGGTGTCGTATTCAAAGCGCGAGGCCACGCCAGCTTCGATCAGTTCC
>DATJKO010000355.1:0-4866 GCA_035491355.1 Pyrinomonadaceae bacterium | reverse complement strand
GACACGGTGACGCGGTGACACGGGGATGCGGGGATGCGGGGACACGGTGACGCGGCGAAGCCCGGTGACCTGGCGAAGCGCAGATCGAGCGAGGCCGAGAAACGGAGAATCACCGCGTCCCCGCGTCGCCGTGTCCCCGTGTCACCGCGTCCCGGCTTCTCCGCGTCCCGGCTTCTCCGCGTCCCCGCGTCACCGCGTCCCCCCGTGTCGCCTTACCAGTGCCAGACCTGATTGTAGTCGTCCAACAGCAGCGCAACGTCGTTACGCCGGATCAGTTTCACTCCAGGTACGCAATGTGAGGGATCCACTCCACGTTCTTCCATGTCGTCGCGGACCGCGAAGACAGAGACGCCTTTGTCGAGTAATCGTTGGATATCTTCGTTGGGCCGAGCCGGATGCTCGATCCCGATGCTCCCAATCTTCACGCGCGGACATTCGTGCGGCACGAGATAGTTAACGGCGTTCGCTCTGATCATCACACCAAGATCAGCGCCCGAGTTCCGCAGTGCGCCACTCAACCACAGAATCGTGTCGTCCTGTTCTTCCAACGTCGCGCGATAAGCTGTTTCAACGATATTCAGAATCTTCATAGGCACCTTCCTTGCTCACTTCGTTGGGATCACCAGAGTGTTAGTCGACTCGTTTGCCATCTTGAAGAAGTCAGCCGGACTCCCGCGTTTAACTCCGTCAACGACGTTCGTCGCGCCACGCTCGTCAACGCACAGTCCGCAATTGACCCACGTCAAGAGTGGTTTCTCTTTGCCGATGGCGAGCAGTGAACTGACGAACGCTTTAGTCGTCGGATGTTCTTCCTCTTCGACGCTGGTCCCTTTCACAGGATTGGCGTGTGGCGTCTGGTCCTTCAGTGGCAGACAAACAGCGCCCTCGTAAGCAAAAACGTTGACGTCGATGCCTTTTTCGAGTGCCGCGGTGATGATTCGCAGCGCCGTGGTCGAGTTGGCCGACTCATACGGCGGATCCATCAGAGCCAGGGTTAGTCGTCGCTCGTTCATGGTTCGCTCTCCTTTTTAGTGCCACAGTGCCTTGGTGTTCTTCTGGACGATCGCATCTACAAGCGCGTCGATTCCTGATTCGCGGATGCTCGGCGCGAGCTCGTCGCTCTTGATGCCGCGTTCGCGCAGTGAAAAATCGTCCGCGAGCACGGTTACGCCTGCTTCGGCCAAACGACCGAGGCGTCGAGCACTTCTGCGCGCCGCGAGAACGCCGTTTTGTACGAGAAACACTGTGACGTCGTGACCCCGTTCTTTCACCGCCACCGCTGTTTCTTCAACGAAGCGGCTATCGCCGCAGTCAAACGGATCTCGAGATTCGATAAAGACATACCTTGTCATCTGCCTGTCCTCCTGCGCCCCGCTTTTGTTTAGGGTCGCTTCAACTTTTAAGCGAGATTCAGAGAAAAAGCGGCTCATCGCTGCGTCTATATTTCTTAGGGCCGAAAAACGGTCTACGCTGGACTTCGCCAGCCCTTATCGGGACAGGAAATGACGGAACTGCCAACACATCAGGTCACGCAATGGCTCATCGACTGGAGCAATGGCGACCAGTCTGCGTTCGACAAACTGATGCCGCTGATCGACTCAGAACTGCGGCGTGTCGCTCATCGCTACATGAGCCACGAACGAGCCGGTCACACGCTCCAGACTACGGCGCTCGTCAACGAGGCATTTTTGCGACTGGTGAATCGGAAGAACCTGCAATGGCAGAACCGCGCGCACTTCTTCGGCTTGGCCGCACAGGTGATGAGAACGATCCTCGTCGATCATGCTCGCAGTCACGCGTCCGTCAAACGCGGTGGCGGCACACGCAATTTGGAACTCGACGAAGCACTGGCGGTGTCACAACAAAAGGCCTCAGAGGTCGTTGCTTTAGACGAAGCCCTGAAGCAATTGGCGCTGATCGATCCTCGTCAAAGCCGCATCGTCGAACTGCGGTTCTTTGGTGGTCTAACAGTGGAGGAAGCGGCGGAAGTGCTTCACGTCTCTCCCGTTACCATCAAACGAGAATGGAGCACCGCAAAAGCCTGGCTTTACCATGAGCTCGCGAAATGACCCCCGAACGTTGGCAACAGATCAAGTCGCTCCTCGAGGCCTCGCTGGACCGCGATCCTTTCGAGCGTGACGCGTTTCTGAACGAAGCGTGCGCGGGCGATCCTGATCTGCGCATGCAAGTCGAAGCGTTGATCGACTCACACGCGCGGGCTGGTGACTTCATAGAGGCGCCTGCGTATGAGGTGATGGCTGATTCTCTAACCGGGAGCGATCTCGTGCCCGGGTCGACGATCGGTCCCTACCAAATCGTCGATCATCTTGCTGCCGGCGGCATGGGCAACATCTACCTCGCGGAAGACACTCGGCTCGGACGCAAAGTCGTTCTGAAAGCACTTCCGACAGCCTTCACAAAAGATCTCGAACGCGTACGTCGTTTTCAGCTCGAGGCACGCGCAGCGTCAGCGCTGAACCATCCAAACATCGTCACGGTTTATGAAATCGGGCAGGTCGATCATCTGCACTACATCGCAATCGAGTTTATCGAAGGCGAAACGTTGCGGCAGCGGCTGACGAATGGGCCACTCAAGATCGCGGAAGCTCTGAAGTTTGCGAACAGCGTCGCAAATGCACTGTGGGCAGCGCATGACGCGGGCATCGTCCATCGCGATATCAAACCCGAAAACATCATGGTCCGTTCAGATCGAGTGGTGAAAGTGCTCGATTTCGGGATCGCCAAGTTAACCGAGTCCAAACCGATCGTCTCGGAAGCTTCAACGCTGTTTCAAACGCAGCAGGGAATCATCATCGGCACCGCTCCGTACATGTCGCCGGAACAGGCGCGAGCGCTGCCAGTCGATCCGCGCACCGACATCTGGAGCCTGGGTGCCGTGCTTTACGAGATGGTTGGCGGTCATCCAGCCTTCGCTGGACCAACCGCGCCCGACGTCATCGCCGCAGTCCTGAGCCGAGAACCGGTCCCGCTCGTGCGATACCGGCCGGAAGTGCCGACCGAACTCGAATGGATCATCAAAAAAGCACTGCGCAAGGATCGCGACGAGCGTTATCAAACCATCAGAGAGTTTCTCGCGGATCTCAAGAACCTGCGCCAACGACTCGACTTTGAAAGAGAACTGGAACGGTCGCAGGACGCGACGGAAGACGTGAACACGCCAAAGCCACACGATGTGTCTTCACGCGCGCGAGATCTCAGCGCCGGCAAGACGATCCTGATCGCCGCGGCGATGATTGGCGTGTTCGGGTTGGGATATCTCCTGATCAAATCGTTGCCCGGACCTCGGCCGACAAACAACGCGCACGCGATCAACTTCGAACAGATCACTTATCAGTCAGGTCCGGAGTTCTTCCCGTCGCTCTCACCAGACGGAAAGTCGATAGCGTACGCCAGCCGCTCGTCAGGCAACTGGGACATTCACTTCCAGACTCTGGGACGTCCCGACTGGATCAACCTGACGAAAGATTCGCCGGTGGACGACTCGCAACCCGCATTCTCACCCAACGGCGACCGCATTGCGTTTCGCTCGGAGCGCGACGGCGGGGGCGTCTATGTGATGAGCGCGAATGGTGGCTCGCCGACGCGAATCTCCGATTTTGGTTACAGTCCGTCGTGGTCTCCGGACGGCACACAGATTGTGATCGGCACCGAGATGATTCCACAGCCATCGACGCGTCCGACGACGAGTGAGCTTTGGAAAATCGATCTGAACACACGCCAGCGTCAACGCCTCTCGGCAGGCGACGCACTCCAATCCGCCTTTTCACCGCACCAGAAACGGATCGCCTATTGGAGCCGTCCCGACAGATACGGCCAGCGCGAGCACATCTGGACCATCCCCGCGAACGGTGGTCAGGCTGTGGCCGTTACCGATGGTTCGTCGACGGATCTCAATCCGGTTTGGTCGCCGGATGGAAAGTACTTGTACTTCTCGAGCAATCGCGAGGGCAGCTCGAACATCTGGCGCGTCGCAATCGATGAGGAAACAGGCTTGACTTCCGGCGTCCCCGAGGCAGTGACCGCGATGGGTGGGACGACCGCGGTGCTACATCTCAGTGTCTCGCGCGATGGACGACTGGCTTACTCGGCCCAGACTGAACTCAGAAACCTACGCAGTGTATCTTTCAACGCCGGGCAGGGAACCGTCGGCAAACCCGTTTCGATCACGCAGGGTTCGATGCAGTTGTGGTTTCCGGATCCCTCACCCGATGGGCAATGGTTGACGGCGTATTCAATGGGCCAACAGCGGCATATCTTCGTCATGCGCACCGACGGCAGCGAACAGCGCGACGTCACACCCGGCGAGTATCGTTACGCGTGGCCTCGCTGGTCTCCCGATGGGCAACGCATCGTCTTCAGCTCGCGCCGGACAGGCGAGTACGAACTCTGGATCGTGAATCGCGACGGCTCCGACTTGCGCCAACTCACGCAATGCTCTGGCGGACACTATTCGCCCTGGTCTGCTGATGGAAGCATGATCGCCTATTCGATTCACACGCCCCGAAACGATTGTGTCGTGATGAATCCTGATAAGTCTTGGGGCGAACAGAAGCTTGTTTACCTCGCACCGCTGAGTGACGCGAGTCTCTCGTTCGAAGCGTGGTCATGGTCTCCGGACGGAAAGAAGCTGGCGGGGATCAAGCACCTCTCGAACGGCGTGCATTCAGGTATCGGCGTCTACGATCTGGAGACTAAGACTTACGACTGGTTGACGGATTTCGGCGACTGGCCCATCTGGCTCAACGACAAACGCCGGCTCTTGTTCGTCAGCCAGGGCAAACTGTTACTCTTCGACACGCAAACACGAAAGTATCAGCAGCTGTTGGTGGTCAACGATCAGGACGT
>DATJKO010000354.1:0-2038 GCA_035491355.1 Pyrinomonadaceae bacterium | reverse complement strand
TGCTCGACTCGATCACGCGTCTTGCGCGTGCGCACAACGCCGTCGTTCCGCCGAGCGGCAAGATCCTTTCCGGCGGTATCGACTCCAACGCGCTCCAGCGTCCAAAGCGTTTCTTCGGCGCGGCCCGCAACATCGAAGAAGGCGGATCGCTGACGATCATCGCCACCGCGCTGATCGATACCGGTTCGCGTATGGACGACGTTATCTTCGAAGAGTTCAAGGGTACCGGTAACTCGGAAATCCATCTCGATCGTCGTCTAAGTGATAAACGACTATTCCCCGCAATCGACCTGCAGCGTTCCGGCACGCGTAAAGAGGAATTGCTGATCAGCAAGGAAGATCTCAATCGCATCTGGGTGATGAGGCGCGTTTTGAACCCGCTGTCGCCCGTCGAGCAGATGGAAGTGGTGCTCGAGCGATTGGAGAAGACCAAGTCGAACGCGGAGTTCCTCGCCTCGATGCAGAGCTAGAAATCGCCACAAAGAGGCACAAGAAACACAAATGGTTCTTAAATCATTTTGTGTCTTTTGTGCCTTTTTGTGGCAAACCTCTTTTTAAATGCGCGTCGCAATCCTAACTTCTGAAGCTGTGCCTTTTGCCAAGACGGGAGGCCTCGCCGACGTCTCTGGCGCGCTGCCAAAAGCACTCAAAGGACATGGCCTGGATGCACGGTTGATTCTGCCGCTCTACGAGAAGATCAATCGCGACTATCTCAACGGCGAGTCAGTCACTGACGTGCGCGTCGAGTGGCGCGGCCAGGTACATACCGTGCGCTTCCTGTTGAGCGACACCGCGGGCGCGACTACTTATCTTCTCGAAGCGCCGGAGTTCTTCGGCCGCCCCAACATCTACGGCTACCAGGACGATCACATTCGCTTCGCTTTCTTCTCGCGTGCCGCACTCGCGCTGTTGAAGCATCTCGACTGGCAACCCGACGTCGTCAACGGCAACGATTGGCAGTCCGGTTTCGCGATGCAAGAACTCCGCGCACGCCGTCGTTACGATCCGTTTTTCCAGGGAACACGAACAGTCCTTTCGCTGCATAACGTTGGGTACCAGGGCTTCTTTGATCCAGGCGATCTATGGTGGCTCGGTTTTGGCGAGCGCCCGGAGGTCGACGACTTCATGATCGAGCGCAGTGCGTCAGCTTTGAAGGCCGGCATCATCGCGGCGGATGCGCTTTCAACTGTCAGTCCGCGTTACGCCCGCGAGATTCAGACACGCGATCAGGGTCACGGGCTCGATTGGTTGTTGCGTTCGCGCGCCGATCGACTCGCCGGAATCGCCAACGGTGTCGATTACCAAATCTGGAATCCGGAAACCGATCCGCACCTCGCCGCTAATTTTTCAGTTGACGATCTGTCCGGCAAGCACGAGTGCAAGATCGATCTGCTGCGCCGTTTCGGACTGCCTGAAGACCCAAGCCGGCCGATCATCGCCGTCATCTCGCGACTCGTTCAGCAGAAAGGTTACGACCTAATCCGCAAGCTGGCGTCGTCGATCGTGCAAACGGGCGCGTTCTTCATCGCACTTGGCGCGGGCGCGAAAGAGTACGAAGACTTTCTCCAGGAGTGGCACGATCGGTACCCGCGCGAGGTCGCGATTTACAAAGGTTACGCGAGCGAAGCACTGGCGCATCAGATCGAAGCGGGTGCGGATATCTTTCTCATGCCGTCGCTCTACGAACCGTGCGGGTTGAACCAGATGTACAGCATGCGCTACGGCACGGTGCCGCTGGTCCGTGCGACTGGTGGTCTGGACGATACAGTCGAACAGTTTAATGCTGCGACAGGCGCCGGCACGGGCTTCAAGTTTGGTCCGTACGAGGCAGGGGCGTTGCTTGAAAAAATACGCGAAGCCCTTTACTTTTATGGCCGGCCTGACGACTGGCAAAAGATTCAGCGCAATGGAATGTTAGTAGACAATTCCTGGGAGGCTGCGGCGAAAAAGTACGCCGAGTTGTATCGGGAAGTGGCACAACTGTGAAGTTTTTGAGCTTTGTACTTTGTACTTTGTGCTTTGTACTTTGTTAGTGTCA
>DATJKO010000353.1:0-2607 GCA_035491355.1 Pyrinomonadaceae bacterium | reverse complement strand
ACTACCGACCCGCACGCCGTCCACTTGTTACCCGGGGCGACGCTCCAGCAAGTCGAGATGTTCTACTGGATCTACTTCGCGATGACGGGCATGCACGCGTTGCACATGATCATCGGGGCCGGCCTGTTGTTATATTTGATTATCTTTTCGCTAAAGGGGCGTTTCGATCCGGAGTATCACAGTCCGGTCGAAGTGATCGGGCTATACTGGCACTTCGTCGACATTGTTTGGATTTTCCTGTTCCCGCTGCTTTATCTGCTCGGGCGACACCTCGAGCACCATTAGGAACCACGAATGAGCGAGCACATCGTATCCGTCAGGATTTACATCACGATCTTTTTGGTGCTGCTGGTCGGCACCGCACTGACGGTGTGGGCCGCGTTCGTCGATTTCCCGTACGGACTGAACACTGTGATCGCGATGACGATTGCGGTTACGAAGGCGACCTTCGTCGTGCTCTACTTCATGCACGTGCGCTACAGTGCGCGACTTATTTGGGTAATCGTGGGCTCGGCGTTGTTCTGGATGGCGATACTATTCGCGTTTACGTTCGCGGACTACATGACGCGCCACAGGTTGTCGATTGGTATTTAAGAGAGAAGTGTTACTCGCCGCGCTGAAACGTCATATCCCGCACCTCTATCACTCGCTTACAGGCCGGGCAATTCAAGCGGATAGTGGCGTCTGACGTTTTGATCGGCGCGTCGCAAAACGGGCATGTGCCGTTGATCTCGTTGTGATGGAAGAGGTCGCGCATCATGAAGAGCGGCAGCACTAAACCGGCGACCAGCAGCGGTATGCCGAAGATGAGACCGATGGTGGCGCCCTGGCCGAGTGTCAGGCTGATGACGAGTCCGGCGATGAACAGAACCAGCCCGACGGCAATGCTGAAGGAGAAACTGTAAGCACTGTCGAAGGTGCGTCCCGTTTTGGCGACTTCAGGCTGATTGGGATCCATTTCGGCCAAAACTTTACCACAGATTCAGACGGAGATTAAGAGCTAAACCGGTTATAAATATATGACTTCTTTTGAGAACTTTCTTAACCAGCACGACGAGGAAGCGTGGTCGGCTGCGCTGACAACGCTGCTGCGCTCGATTCACGAAGTTGACCAGAATGCGACCCAGATCTGGTTTGCTTTTTATCCGCTATCACTGTTTCAGGCGCTGCAGCAGGCAGAGGATCCGGAGAAGCTGCGGCAGCAGTTGTTGATGCAGGGCACGTACGATCTGAAGGATCAGATCGACTCGTCGCACACGTTTCTTTACGGGCATCGCTACTGGCCGGAAGTTAAGCAGGCCGTCGAAAAGCATGCGCGGGAGTTTCAAGGTTCCGAACAGGGGCTGGCGGATCAGATTCTTGCGGTCGCGCAGCAGGTGGCGCGGCAGGTCAAAGTGGATCGATCGCTGGTGGCGGGAATCGCGGCCGTCGCGTTCATGACTGTGCAGCAGGCGGGGCTCGAGGCGTTCGAGTCGGCAGCCGGGAAGATGTTGATTGATCCCCGGCATGCGCGGCGGTCGCCGGAGCAGGTGTTGCGGGAACGGGCGAAGGACGACAGTCAGGGGATGCTTGGGTTTTTGCGCACTGTGAATAAGAAGTGGACCGTCACGTACGACGAAAACGATGAGCGCGCGAAGTACCGGATGAACCATGTGCAGGATCTCGCGTGGGGTGCTGCTGCCGATCGTTCGCGGAACTGGCGCGAGGTCGATCCGCGACGCGTCGAGGGACCGATTCCGGTTGAGTGTCGGTCGGCGTCGTGTGGGACCTGTTGGGTTGGCGTGCTTGGCGGCGCGGAGAAGTTGTCGGACGTTGCGGCGCGTGAAGGGAAGAAGATCAAAGAGTTTGGATATATCGACACTGCGGAGTCGAAGCCGTTGATCCGGTTGGCCTGTCAGGCGCAGACGCACGGGGCGGTGTCGATCGTGATCCCACCGTGGAATGGTGTGTTTGGGAAGTATTTGAAGAGACTCGAGAAGTAATCCGTGAACAGATCATTTTCTGTTTTCCATTTCTCGTTTTTCATTTTCCATTTTAAGTGAGGCCGTTTCCTTGTGGCTTGGCGCTTTACTGGCTGAGCGGCTTGAAACAATGACAAATGAGAGATGGCAAATGACAAATGGAAAATGATCGCAACGCCGCTTCGCCATTGATCTTCGTGTTTGCAGCGGCGCTGCTTTGGAGCACCGGCGGGCTCTTCATCAAGTGGACCTCACTTTCCGGTCTCGCACTCTCCTGCTTTCGTTCGTTTTTCGCGCTGATCACGGTTGCGTTCGTCACGCGGCGTGAAGGTTTTGGTTTGAATCGTCTCACTGCTGCGGCCGCAATTCTTTATGCGGCGCTGGTGATACTCTTTGTTCTCGCCACGAAACAGACGACCGCCGCGAACGCGATCTTCCTTCAGTACACCGCGCCCGTTTACCTGCTGATTCTCGAGCCGCTTGTTTACAAAGAGAAGTTTCGCGCGCGCGATCTGATCGTGGTGCTGGTGTGTGTCGGCGGTATGGCGCTGTTCTTTGTTGGCCAACTGCGACCGCAGGACGTCACCGGCAACCTGATGGCGCTCACGTCGGGTCTGTTCTTCGCCTGCTACTTCCTGTTGCTACG
>DATJKO010000352.1:0-7009 GCA_035491355.1 Pyrinomonadaceae bacterium | reverse complement strand
CAACGAGCAACCGCCGAGCACCGCCGCCGCAATTCCGTAAAGTTCATACGCATTGCCGTGGTTCGCGGGCGACACGGAGTTTGTATAAAAAGCGAAAATGATTCCGGAGATCGCAGTCAGCGCCCCGCAGATGACGTACGTCAGCGTCACGATGCCTTTAGTGTTGATGCCGGCATACCGCGCCGCCTCCGGGTTGCGTCCCGTCGCAAACAGGTACCGCCCATAGACCGAACGATGCAACACTACCCACGTGATTGCACTGATAATGATCAGCAGCACGAAAGGCATCGGTATCCCAAGCAAATTTCCATTCGCGAGGTAGCGTAGGAAGTCGAGACCGGTTGCCGTGCCGAAACCCTTCGTCTCATCATTGGTGACAAACCGCGCGATGCCGCGATAGAACAGCAACCCACACAGCGTCACGATGAACGGTTGCATGTTGAGTCGCGTGATCAGCAGTCCATGGCCCAGATCGAGGAGCATCGCAAGGGCAATGCAGGCGAGCAACCCCAGCACGACGCCAAAGTTCCACTGCGTCAGCATCATCGACAGCAGCACGCCTAATAGTCCCATCATCGATCCGACTGACAGTTCAATACCGCCCGTGATGATCACCAGGCCCAGTCCGATACTGAAGATGCCGAAAGCCCCGATCTGCCGTGCGAGATTCTGCAAGTTGATGGGCAGCAGAAAGTTCGGATTAACCAGCGAAACGATGACGCAGAGAACGATGAGCAGTACGAAGATTCCGAGCTCTTTTTTCATAAGCGATTACCCTTCAGTGCCGGTGGCGAGACGCATGACGGCCTCTTCGCTGAATTGTGAACGTTGAAGAATTCCGGTTAGGCGGCCTTCATGCATCACAGCGATCCGATCGCTGATGCCGAGCACCTCTTCCATCTCGCTGCTGATGACGATCACCGAAACGCCGTTTGCAGCGAGCTTGCGAATGAGTTGATAGATCTCTGCTTTCGCACCAACGTCGATGCCGCGAGTTGGTTCGTCGAAGATTAGCACTCGTGGCGCGAACGTCAGCCATCTGGCGAGCACTACCTTCTGCTGATTGCCGCCACTGAGATTCGCGGCCCGCATCTCCGTCGTCGGCGTTTTAATGTTGATTGCTTTACATGCGTCAGCGGCGGCTCTTGTTTCCTTGCCGAAGTTGATTAGTTTCGCGGACGAGTACGCGTCGAGATTCGGCAATGTGATGTTTTCGCGGACGTTGAAGTCGACAATCAGTCCGCTCTGGCGTCGATCTTCGGGGATGAGATAGATGCCATGCGAGATCGCGTCCTGCGGTTTCACGATGCGCAACGTCTTGCCGTCGAGTGCGACTTCCGTTTCGTGAGCTTCTTCGACGCCGAAGATCGCGCGTGCCAATTCCGATCGTCCCGCGCCGACCAGCCCGGCAAACCCCAGCACTTCACCCTGAGCGACACTGAAAGAAACGTTATGTTTCGGATAACGCAAAGTGCGCAGTCGCCGCACTTCGAATCCGGCGCCCGCCTCCTTTGCGGAAACTTCTCCCGGAGCGCCAGTGAAGAAGTCTTTCAAGTCGCGCCCCACCATCATCCGCACCATGCGCTCGTGATTGATCTCGCTGCGCTGGAGTTCACCCGCATTTCGTCCGTCGCGTAGGACCACCGCGCGGTCCGCGATCTCTTCGACTTCGTGCAGCCGGTGCGAGATGTAAATGATGCTGACGTTCTGAGACTTCTGGTCATGGACGATGTCCAGCAGTCGACGGGTTTCGGTCAGCGTCAAGCTGGACGTCGGTTCGTCCATGATGATGGCACGGGCGCCGGCGCTGAGTGCCCGGACGATCTCGACGAGTTGTTGTTGAGCGATTGAGAGTCGACTCAGTGGAGTGCGGCTGGAGACGTCGAGCCCCAGCTTTCGGACCAACACGTCTGCTTCTTTGTAGATGCGCCCGCGATCGATCAGCTTTAGAAAACCGCCGAAGGTTGGTTCGCGACGAAGGAAGATGTTGGCGGCGACGTCGAGATTGTCGAGGACGCTGAGTTCCTGGTGAATGAACTCGATCCCATAAGCAGCAGCATCGCGCGGCGAGTTGATCTGGACCGGTTCGCCGTTGATCTTGATCGTACCGCCGTCGCGGGCAATCGCGCCGCCGACGATATTCATCAGCGTCGACTTGCCCGCACCGTTCTCACCGATCAGCGCGACGACTTCACCCTCGCCGACGGTGAGATTGACTTGATCGAGCGCAACTACTCCGGGGAACCGTTTGCTGATTCCCTCCATTTCGAGAAGTGGCGTGTTATTCATCAACTGCGGCCGCGAAGCGTGTTGATCTTCTTGATGAACTCCTCGACGTCAGCTTTTTTCACCGCGAGCGTCGGCACGAAGATCTGCTTGCCGGCGGGAATGCCTGACTTGTCGCCATTGAGTACCTTCGCCATCATCGCGATCGACTGGTAACCAAACTCAAACGGCTGCTGCACGACGGTCGCGTAGATCGCGCCTTCTTTGATGCCGTTCAAAGTTTCGTCTTCTTCGTCGAAGGCGATGATCTTCACTTTGTCGGCTTTGTTTGCTTCTTTGACGGCGTTCAGAATTGCTGGTCCATTGTAAGACCACAGACCAACCATGCCCGCTACGTCGGAGTTAGTCACCAGCGTGTCGGCAGCATTTGCTTTCGCGCGTACGCGGTCGGTGTTATCGGTGCGGACGTTAATAATCTGGATGTTCGAACCAGCGATGGCTTCTTTCAAGCCCTGGTAACGCTGCTGTGCGTTGGACGCGTCGAGCGTCCCGACGAAGACCATCACCTTGCCACCTTGCGGCAATGCTTCCTTCAACAGTTCACCGGCCTGTTTGCCGGCCGCGACGTTGTCGGTGCCGATGTAGCAAACGCGTTTGCTGTTGGGCGCGTCGCTGTCTTGAGTTACGACGACCGCCTGAGTAGAGGCCCGATCGAGCATCGCCGTCTGGTTCGCGGGATCGACGGGGCTGATGGCGATGCCGTTAATACCCTTCGCCAGCAGCTCGTCGACGATGCGTTGTTGTTCGGCGGCGGTGCCGTCGGCGGGTATGCGAAATTCAACCTTGATTCCGGGAATCTCCTTCTCAGCTTTCTCAGTTCCTTTACGGGCGATGATCCAGAAATCGGAAGCGTTGTTGGGTACGAAAGCGAGTTTGTGTGGTCCGCCGCCGCCGGCGTTGTTGTTGGTCGGCGAAGTTCCGGGCTGGCAACTACTTAGAATAAGCGCGCAAAGCAGCGCGCAAGCAAAAATGAGCAATGAACGAGTTGCTGTTACTGGTTGCATTGGATTCCTCGGCTGTTGGGTTTTAGGTGCGATTCTTCTTAGCACATTCCGCGCAAAAAAGGGAACTCTCTGCGTTCCTCCGCGTTCCTCTGCGGCTCGACGGTAAATATGGAGTGAAGCAGTATAACCGCAGAGTCGCAGAGATACGCAGAGGAACGCAGAGATTGGTGCTGGTGCAGTTTGAAAGTATTTGCTCCCGCAAAGGCGCAAAGGCGCAAAGGCAAGAAAGAAAAGAAAGAACACCCTGAATCATAGATTCTCTTGGCGCCTTTGCGCCTTTGCGGGAAATCGTCATTACCGCAGAGATTAATTCAATGCGCGGAGTTGGTGTTCCAGGAAGGCGCGTTCGGGGGCGCTACAGGGGCATTCGAGGGCGCGATGGTAGGCCTGGGCTGCGCGTTGATGGTCGCCAACCTGTTTCCACAACTCGGCCGCGACGGCGGGTAGTAGGTGATAGTTGCGCAGGGAATTGTGCGCGTCGATCTCTTCAAGAGCGTTCAGACCAGCGTGCGGTCCGTTCGAACGTGAGATGGCAATGGCGCGATTGAGCAGGACGATCGGCGTCGGTTCGAGTTTGTAGAGGTCGTTGTAGAGTTCGACGAGCTTCGGCCAGTCGGTCGCGGCGTCGCTGGCGGCAGTGGCGTGGACTGCGGCAATCTCGGCTTGCAAGTGATAGGTGGTGATCGTGTCGCCGGCCGCTGAAGCTCCGAAATGACGCATGCCGAGACTGATCAGTTTTCGATCCCACAGCTCGCGATTCTGCTCGGCGAGGACGGCGAGCGTTCCATCTTCGAGCGTCCGAGCGGGCAGACGCGCCGCCTGCAACATCATCAACGCGAGCAACGCGTGCGCCGCCGGCAATTGCAGCGGCGACTGATCGATCACGAGCGTCCCGAGCCGTAACGCTTCTTCACACAAGTCAGCGCGGACGAGATCGTCACCGCTTGTTGCCGCGTAGCCTTCGTTGAATAGTAGGTAGATCACGCGCAACACGCTGTCGATCCGGGCGGGCAGATCGTCCGCGCTTGGCGGATCGATAACGATGTCGTGATCCCGAATGTGTCGTTTCGCGCGCACGAGACGCTGGGCGACGGTTGTTTGCGGCGTGAGAAACGCGCGCGCGATTTCGGCAGTGCTGAAACCGCACGCGGCTTTGAGTGTCAACGCGATCTGATACTCGAGCGGGAGCGCAGGGTGACAACACATCAGTATCAGTGCGAGTTGGTCGTCCATCTCATCAACTGGCGTGGCGGCCGGTTGAGCAAGGGCGAGTTCGAGCTCTTCGGTTTTACTGGCGAGCGAAGCGTCGCGCCGAAGCAGATCGAGCGCGCGATTCTTGGCGACCAGCGTCAGCCACGCTGCCGGACTTTCAGGTACGCCTTTGAAAGGCCATTGCTGCAACGCTTTCAGCAGCGCATCCTGAACTACGTCTTCGGCAAGGTCGAGATGACGGGAGCCGAAGACGCGAGTGAGCGTGGCGACGATCTTCGCCGAGTGATGCCGAAACAGATGATCGATTAATGAATCCGCGTCCATGGGCTGATTCACGTGCGTTTACGCTGACGTGTCATTCACTTCCTGCTGCGCGGGTGACGATCATCTCCACCTCGCGTATTTCGATCGTGCCGCCGTATTCGAGATGCGGACAGTCGCCCGCGACCTCGACCGCTTTGTCGTAGTTCTCTGCCTGGATTTCGAAGAACCCGCCAATGATCTCTTTGCTCTCGGTGTACGGTCCGTCGATGACCGACGTCTCGCCGCCCGTCCGTCGCATCATTCGTCCCGTTCCGTCCTGAAGTTTTTCACCGCCGACGATCACGCCGGTCTTTTGCAGACGCATCCGCCAGTCACGATATTTTTGAATGATGGCCTGCATTTCGGCGGGGCTCGTTTCGTTGAACGCGTCAGGTTCTGAATAGAGAAAGAGTAGGTAGTTTGGCATTGCCTTAGTCTCCTTTGAACAAATTAGACAGCCGGGCTGTCCAATTGGTTAACGAACGAGCTCGGTAATTTTCGACACTCGCTTCGACTTACTTTGTTTTTGGACAGGCATTGCGCATGGCGTTGAACGTGACGACGTTGAGGTTGTAGCTCCACTGGTTCTCGTTGTCGCGGACGTAACGCGAGAGAATACCGGCAATGTCCTCGTCAGACATTTTCAACGTACACGTCTTGAGCCAGGCGACGTTGTCTTCCGGCGCGCCCAACAACGGTGCCACCAGCATGCCGTTGATTGCGCCGGTCGCGTAGGCGCGGCGCTCGTTGTCAGTCATCTCGAGATAGTCTTTGCCGGTGAAAAACCCCGGACCGATGTTGACCCGCTGCTGGTTGGCATAAACGGCCAGGGTGACGACGGCGGCGAGAAAGGCGGCGAGCAATAGACGTCGTTTCATAATGCTGACGAGTCTACATAGAAAAAGACACGGATGAAAGATTTCACCCGTGTCTCTAAGACTGACCTTCGGTTGTTGACGGCGTTACTTGCTCACGACACCACAGGCGATGCGATCGCCGGAGTTGCCGGATGGATCCGTCATCATGTCATCGGCCTTCGCATGGACGACGAGCGATGTTCCGTTGGCGCCGAAAAGCGAATGGGCGCCTTCGCCAAACATGACGTGCTGGTTTGTGACTGTCTGCGTCGCCGTACCGTCAGGACGGACCGTGAAGTTGTTCATGTCACCGGCGTGTGGTCCCTTCGGGTTCTTCGTACCGTGCATCTTTTGATCGGGATTGAAGTGCGAGCCGGCCGTTTCGAACTTCGGACCTTCACACTTCGCCATCTCGTGGAAATGGAGCGCGTGCGCGCCCGGCGGCAGGTTCTTCAGATCCAATTTGATGCGAACGCCTTCCTTTCCCAAAGCCGTGATGACGGCATTTCCCACCGACTCGCCGTTTCCATTCTTCAACTCGACGGTGACGGATTCCTTTGGCGCCTTATTCTTCTGTTCCTGTTGGCCGACCACATACGACAACACGCCGCCAATCAGTATTGCCAAGCCCAACCAAAGAACTCGTGGTTTATTCATAGCTTTCCTCTTGTGGTGATGCGTGATTCCTTCATCGAAAAACGGAGGTATTCAGTTCTGCGTAACAGCAACAATGCGGCTAACGCCGACAAGACCAACACCCATAAGAGTGGACGAATGCCGCTAAACAATCGCCGGCTCCAGCCCGTTGATCGACGCATTGCGGCGGCGGCGTTTTCCCCGGCGTACGCTGGTCCTTCGATGCTCGTTTTCGAGTGTTCCAGGATCGCCTTGAGACCTGCAACGGACTTCTTCTCGATAACGCCGCGCTTGAGTTTGCTGAATGGGCCAACGAGTCCATCGGTTCGCGAACGGTTTTCGAAAACAAGATACGGAGACGCGCCCGGCACGCTCACGAAAGCCGTCAGCGCCAGTGACGAAGTGAAATAATGCGTCGCGTAAATCTGGTTTGATGCGACCAACACCTGCAGACCTGTTTCGCGTTCGGGCTTGTAGGCCCGGACGTGATTGATAACCAGCACCGGCTTCAACCCAAACTTGATCTTGGACCAGATGATGACGTCTTCGACGACCTGCATACCCGAGCCTGCTTCGCGTAGCAGATCAGTGAGATATCCTGACGCGGACCCAAGTGCCTGCCGCTCATCCGCCAGCCGAATTCGATTGCGTTTGTCGTGGTATTCGATGAGCGCTTCCGGACCGCGGGCCACGTAGTCGCGCACGTACTCA
>DATJKO010000351.1:0-5851 GCA_035491355.1 Pyrinomonadaceae bacterium | reverse complement strand
CCGTCCGCTGCCATCGTGCGCAACGTGTCGGGCAGCAGTGGATGCCAGTTGCGATTGCCCCAGTAGATCGGGAGCGCCGGACCATTCGCCCTCAGTTCTTCCGCAAGCGCCGCGATCAGGTTTCGATTCTGTTGATTGATCGGACTGACGCCGCCAAACAGCTCGTAATGATGCGCCACTCCAAGAAGCCGTTCGCGGGGGACGTTGCGACCGCGCACGACGTTCTCCAGAAAGGGCATTACCTCTTCCATCCCTTCCGGCCCGCCAAACGACACGACTAACAATGCGTCGTAATTCATCTCTGACTCATCTCGTGGACCATATCGACCAGCGCGATCACATTCTCGACCGGCGTCTCCGGTAATATTCCATGACCGAGATTGAACACGTGCCCCGGTCGTCCGCCGGCTTGATCCAGAATTCGCTTCGCCTGCCATCGCAACGCGTCAGTCGACGCAAACAACGCAATCGGATCGAGATTTCCCATCACCGCTACGTCATGTCCAACTCGCTGCCATCCTTCATCCAGTCGCACGCGCCAATCGAGTCCGATGACATCGCCGCCCGCTTGCCGCATAAGTTCCAGCAACGCTGCTGTACCAGTTCCAAAGTGAATTACCGGGACGCCCGGCTTCACGCCTTCGATCACGGCTCGAGAATGTGGTAACACAAACTCCTGGTAATCATCAGGACCCAAACACCCGACCCACGAATCAAACAACTGCACCGCCTGCGCGCCGGCATCGATCTGGGCGTTTAGATACTTCACCAGCCCTCGCGCGATCAGCGACATCATCGCGTGCCAGGAGCCGCTGTCGTCGTACATCAATCGTTTCGTGTGGACGTAGTTTTTCGAGCCGCCACCTTCGATCATGTAAGACGCGAGGGTAAACGGCGCACCGCAGAAGCCAATCAATGGAACGTCCGGTTTCAACTGACTTCGGGTCAACCGGATCGCTTCGTAAACAAACCCGAGCGCGCCCACGTCCTCGACCTCCCGCAGCTTCCGAATACCTGCCGCGCCACGCACCGGATTGTGAATCACCGGCCCTTCGCCTTGGGCAAACTCCAGATCAATACCCATCGGTTCGAGTATTAAAAGGATATCGGCGAAGATGATCGCTGCATCCACAGCCAGCCGTTCCGCGGCCGTGACGGTCACTTCGGCGGCCAGCGAGGGGGTCTTGCAGAGTTCAAGAAAGGTCGTCCGAGCGCGCACTTCGCGATACTCGCGCATGTACCGCCCCGCCTGTCGCATCAGCCAGATCGGCGTGTACGGCACCGGCTCCCGCCGGCACGCTTTCATAAACACACTGTTTTCCAGTAATTGAGTCAAAGGACGCTGATTATAGATCGTGGGAACTTAATCCAGAACTTTACATCTAAAGCGTACGTTCAACGCAACGTCCGCCCCCCTCGGGACACATACTAGAGTCGCCGCTCATCGTTTTCAGATTGGCAGTCAGGTGGCTTGTTTGAAGGCTTTCTCCGCGGCCTCTGCGCATACTTTGCGTCTCAGCGTTGAAAAAGCCATTTAACGCAGAGTACGCCAGGAACACGCAGAGTTACGCAGAGATAATCCTAACCTAAGACACTAGCTGGCTGTTTCAATCTTGGTGCAAAACAGCGTTAGGTACTACAATACGCGACCGAACGCTGCAGCAAAGTCCGTACTGACAAAGTTGTCACAAGTCAGTAACTTGCGGTGTTTGCACTGTTGAGAGAGCGGTGATTGATGAACGGACAAGCTAGAGCTTTGATCGAGTCCATGCCTAACGACATCGGGACTGAGGCGGTTGCTCCGCTCAGTTTCGACGAAGCGTTTACCCTCCATCACCGCGCCGTTTTTAGAACGGCAAGGGCGGTCGTTCGCGACTCAGCCCTCGCCGAAGACGTGACGCAGGAAGTATTTCTAAGACTGTATCGCAACCTCCATGCTACCCCGGGCGAGGATCTGCTCAGGGCGTGGCTACTGCGTGTGACTCTCAACGTCGCGCGAAACACCTTGCGGGGGCAAAGCCGCTCGATGGTGCGCGACAACGAGTATCACCGGACGTGGACGGAAAACGGCTCCGTCGCTGCTGAAGCACCGGCTGAAGACTACGAACGCCGGATGGCGATCGAAGAAGCACGCCGGGCTTTAGACAAGATCAAGGAGCCGATGAGAAGTTGCCTGCTGCTCAAACAGCAAGGCCTCTCATATCGCGAGATCGCCACCAGTTTGTCGCTCAAAGAGACGAACGTCGGCAGTTTGGTGGCCCGCGGCCGGAAGGAGTTTGCGAGGGTGTACGGTAAGATCGGAGGCAGACGATGACACGGTGTTTGGACGAGGCAACGCTGCAAAGCTATTTCGACGGCGAGCTTTCCGCGCAGTTGATGGAAAGAGCGTCGACGCATTTGGCTTCATGCGTAACATGCGCCGCGGCGGCGCGGGAGTTGGCCGAAGAGACGGCACTCCTGACCTCCGCGCTGGCGCCAGAGTTTGAGGAAGCTGTCCCGACACACGCATTGCGCGAGCGCATCGACGCGGCCGTCCTCGACGTCCGCGTTGCCAACGCCGAACGCTCGGCGAGGCCTGGAATCTTTGCGTCACTGGCGAACGTCTTCAGTTTCAACTCTCAACGTAGTCTGGGTTATGCGAGTCTGATCGTTGTGCTCGCTTTCGGAGCGATCTTTGGCATCTTGAAGTTGCGGCAGAAACCGGTACAGACGCCGGAAGTTCAGCCGATTGCGCAGTCAGGTTCGAGCAATTCAACTTCAACTCCTGACAATTCAAAGCGACTTGAAGTTGCCGCTAACAACACTCAAGTAGTGGTTCCGCAACCGGTACGTTCGGCGGCGCCGGTGTCAAGAAATACTTCGCGTACTGCTGCTTCTACTCCCAGAATGATCACCGCTAACCACACAGTTAAACTCCTCCCAGGCGAGCGTTCCTATTTACAAGCAATCGCGAAACTGGATACGACGATCAACTCGAACAAGACGGCCATGCGCCCCTCCCTGCAAGTGGAATATGAACGCAACCTCGCCGTCGTCGATCGCGCTATCGCCGCCACGCGTAACGCCGCGAAGAGCAATCCAAGCGATCCGGATGCCGCCGATTTCATGTTTGCCGCGTATCAAAGCAAAGTTGACCTGTTGAATACGATTGCCGATGCCCGTCTGAGTGGAGGTCGGACCCACTGAAAGGCCCGGTCCTAAGTTGACAATGAAGTTGTTGGTAGTTTCGGCGGTAGCCGGCCTTATCTTCTCTCTCGCAGGTACGACCCCCGCACACAAAGCAAAAACAGAAGCGAATCCAGGGGAAAAGATCGAGAAATCGATCTCCGTGACCCCGCAGGTCACCGTAACGCTGTGTGTTGCATCCGGCACCCTCACGGTCCGCGGCTGGGAAAAGGGTGAGTTGCGTGTCCGGTCCTCTGACGCGGGATCGATCGAACTTCGCCGCCTTGATAAAGCGAAAGATCCTTCTACGCCGTCATCGCGCATCGACGTGATGGTGCTCGAGGCGAGTTCAAAAATCAGCGCGAAAGCAGATTGCCAGGCACTTGCAGACGTTGAGATGGAAGTTCCCGCCGGCGCTACTGTTCAAGTGCAGACGCGCGACGGCGACATCAGCATTAGCGGCGTGGCCGGAGCGTATGCCGGTTCGCAAAACGGAAACATCACGATCGAGCGAGCGACCAGAGTAGTAGAAGCAGGGAGCGTCGGTGGCAGTATTGAGTTGAAAGACTCAAGCGGCCGAGTGAACTTGAGCTCCGCAGGCGGGGTTGTTGAAGTTGCGAACGTCAAACCCGCGACCGGCGAAGACACATTTGAAGTGGGCACGGTCAGCGGCGACATTACCTTGGACCGCGTCAGCAATCCGAAAGTAATGGCGAAGACCGTCAACGGAACTGTCACCATGAGTGGTCCACTGGCACGCTCGGGGAATTACTCCTTTACTAACATGACGGGCGACCTTGTACTTGCGATGCCGCACGATGCGTCGTTTCAGCTCAACGCGAAGGTCTCCGAAAGACGCGCCATAGTTTCGGATTTCCCGCTGAAGTACATCGAAATGCCTGTACCACCAGCGCCAGCCACACCAGCGCCGGGCAAGCCCGGAGCAGTTTCGCCGCCAAGTCCGGCGACTCCGCCCAAGACTCCAGTGGCCAAGGGGGGTCAGCCACCGCAAAAGACCGGCCCGATCATTCAGCCGATCCCTGTCGAGAAACCTACTGTTGTTGTTCCCTACGTTCTGCGCCGTGTTAACGCTGTATGCGGTTCCGGCGACGCCACGATTTCGGTCGCTTCTTTCGGCGGCACGGTCCGCTTGAAAAAGATCTAGCGCCACCTCTGCGGCTCTGCGTTAAGAATGACGGTGCAAATATTCACCGCCGAGGCGCAGAGATACGCAGGGCAGACCAGAATCACTAACTATATAGACTTCTCGTGCAAAGGCGACACGCCGAATGCTTACCGGAAAAAACACGGATAATTTCTTGTCACAACCTTTCGCGGTCTGGTGTTCTGACTATAGAGCAACGCAGAAGGGCCGAGGGTGGTTGGTAGGGGTTATTCAAACTGACTGCTCTCGGCCTTAAAACTAAGGGGTTCGGTAATGAACAGCGTGGGTCAAAGCGGCGACAGGAAGTCCTACCGAGTTATTCTTCTTTTAGTAGTTGGTCTGACAGCCTTTTCGAGCGCAATGAAGGAATTGAATTTGCTGCGGGAGTTTTCTCGCGACACAAATGAGTTCGTGGCCAGTTGGACGCAGAAAGTTGCACCAGCCCCGGCGCCGGTGCCGAATGTGGTTGTTCCCGCTGAAGTCCCGCAGGTGGAAGTTGAAGTTTGTGAGCGCACTCGGGCGGTAGAGCCGGTCATGCCGGCGGAACAGATTCAAATGGGGGGCGGCGTTGCTCGGGCACAAGTAACGAACAAGGAAGTGGGTAAAACTGTTGTCGCAGAGCGATCTATCAGGCGTGACGTGCAGTCAGTTGCCACGCTGAGAAGCCATCGCTCTGCTGACATTGATTTGACTGAGCTGCGGAAACGCATTTCTCGTGAAGCTGACTTCAAAGTTATGATCAGGGCCGACAATGACGATGAGGCTGATATAGCTTTTCCTTCCAGCTTTGAATTCAAGGTGCCGAAGGTGAAAACGCCGCGGCACGTCGTGATCAGGCCGGAGGAACGCGAGATTTTGAGAAATTTGAACCGCAGCCTTAATCTACGCAGCGCAGGCTGACTACTTTCGTAAGGGACCGAGACAAAATGTTGAAGAAGATCCTCATCACCGCGGTTATTTCACTGCTCGCTTTAGTGAGCGCTGGTACCGGCCTGGTTACCGCAACCGGTTTGCTTGGGCAGAGCCAGGACAAGCGCCCGGTACCATCTGTGCCTGCGACTGAGAATTGCACCGCGGTCGCCGCGCAACCCGCGCAAGATCTCCGCGAAGAATTTCATCAAACTTATCCGCTGTCGGCTACCGGCCGAGTCAGTCTCGCAAACATCAATGGCGGCGTAACGATCAAGGTTTGGGATCGAGCAGCCGTCCAGGTTGACGCGATCAAAAAGGCTTATCGAAAAGAACGACTGGACGAGGCCAAGATTGACGTAACGGCCAACGAAGACAACATCAGAATCAGAACTGAGTATCCCGACGATAACCAGAATTTCCGCAGCGGCGAGGGTCGTTACAACAATCCCGCTACCGTCGAGTACGCGCTGACTGTGCCGCGCAAAGCCATGCTCGCGTCGATCGAGCTGGTTAATGGTTCGCTCGACATCGACGGCGTCGAGGGTAACGTCAAAGCATCGTCGATCAACGGCAGAGTCGTCGCGAATGGACTTATGGGCGAGGCAAAGC
>DATJKO010000350.1:0-4528 GCA_035491355.1 Pyrinomonadaceae bacterium | reverse complement strand
AGGTCAACCGTCGAAGGCGTTAAGGTTACCATCTTCACCGGGGCATCTGGTAGACCCTGTGCCCATTCGATGTGATCCCAGTAGATTTCGAGGTTGGTGCGAATGCGCACCCGGCGCGGCGTGTTGGGTTGCCAAATGTCCTTTAAATCAAAGAGGACGGTTTTCTTCCGGCCGGCGGGAAAACCGAGATTCGAACGCGCTGTCGTCCAACCACCCTTGCCGTCCGGTACTTCGAGACTCATCGGCTGCGCTCGCCAACGAGTGCCTTGCGTGATCGCCACGTTGAGCGACGACTCAGTGTCGTGAATCGAACCGTGCGCGAGAAGATAAAGCGGACCATTCGTGGGCACGCCGTCTGGAAGAACGATCTCGAGATAGTGATCGCGAGTGACGCCCTGATATTGACCGCGCCCAAAACTGTCGAGCGCTTTAGCATCACGCGCGCCAACGATCTGGGTAACATCGTTGCCGTTGTCGTCAATCGCCTGCTTGATCGGCTGCGGCGTCTTCACCGTCGTGAAGCCGACGGTTAACGGCGGCACGACGAAACGCTCGTCTACAAAAATCTCCGTGCCTTCAGGATGATCGACAGCCATCAGACCGATGTAGTCGTAGTAATAAACCTCCCAGAGTTCCGCGGTCACACGGATGTCGTAATAACCGTCGTGCGGCACGAGTTGATCGCGGCGGATCTTGTACCACTCTGCGGTGGCGCCAATCTTGGCGGAGCCAAGCGTGTTGATACGCAGGCCGATGGCTGATCCCCACGGCACCGCATCTTTCACAAACTCCATCTCCTTGCCGTTGTACGCAAAGAGCCACGGACACGAAGCTTTCAATCGTTGCTCCGCGAGCACCGGCTGATCGGCTTTCACTTCAAACTCGGCGCGGACGGTGCCGTTGGGCCAAACGATCCGGATCACATCGGAAGTCGTCTGTTCGCCCAAACCGAAGTGAATTAACGGCCCGGTGATCGACTGTTTTTGCACCAGCAGTCCGGAACGAACTTCCATCTCGCCGCCGACACCGAACGGATTGATGCGTTGATCGCCGACCGCATTACTCGCGCGTGGACGTACGAGTTGGTAGTGATAATTCTTCTTGCCGCTGTTGATGGACTGTATGGCTTCGCCATTAACGGTAATCCCGAGGACATCGAGCCGGCCATCACCATTGACGTCAGCAACGTCGAGGAGGCGTTCGCCGAACTGGATGTCTCGATGAAAGAAGAACTGGCCGTTTTCATCGCTCAACCAGACGATCGAGCCTACCGGACTTGAAGCAAGCAACAACATATCGAGGCCGCCGTTGTTGTCGAGATCGGCGATACGCAAACTTACCGGCGCCTTTGGGTATGCGCCGATCCTCCCAACTTCCGCTTGTTCCCAGCCGGCGCCATGATCCTTATCTGACAATCGCGTGATCGTTGTATCAGCCAGCACGATTACCAGATCGAAACCGCCGTCCCAATTGATATCGGCTGCGGTAATGGCGAGCGCGGAAGGTAAGCCGGTGGGCAGTGAACGTTTGCTGAACTGGCCTTGTCGTTCGTTACTGAAAACGTGCACGGCGCCAATCCAGTCGATCATGGCTGCGTCAGGATCACCGTCCTGATCGAAGTCGGCCCAGGCGAACGCGGCAAGTCCGGTTGTACCTGTGAAAGGATGAATGTCGACGAACGTGCCGTCGCCGTTGTTTCTCAAGATGGTGGGATCACCCTTGAGTGAACCAAGGACGATATCGAGATCGCCGTCGGCTTCGATGTCCGCACTCCATGCGCCGGTGTAGGCAGCGTTGACGACGTTCGCGGGAAGTTTGGTTTGTGCGGTTACGTCAGTAAAAGAAGACGGACTGTCCTGTCGCATCAAGCGCACACCGCCCGCGCCGGCCAGTACGAGATCTGTTTTGAAGTCGTAGCTGAAGTCGATCTGCAGAATGCTGTCGAATGAGGGCGGGGTATTCGCGGGGCCACCGGGAAACGGAAAAGTGACGCCGCTGGCGAGATGCACGTCGCGACCAGAAGCCGTCGCGATCACCGGTCCACCTTCACCACTCAACGCGATCGCTCCAATCCAGTTCCTTCCGGCAGGTTCATTCGGCACCGGTTGCGGAGTGAACTTGATCGCGCCGTCTTCGGGCGCTGTTTGAAACACTGGACTTTCGAGACGCAGAAAATGTGTGAACGGTACGGCTTCTTCCCCTGGCGGCGGCTTGATCGCTCCGAGGTCACGTCGATACGCGGGCACACGCAGCAACACGTTGCGCAAAAAACTCGTGCGCGTTGCAGCCGCACGCAAGTCGCCACTGCGCACTGCTTCGTCCAGTGCCTTCACTTGTTCCTGTACTTCCGGCGGCCATTCCGACGCACGTGTCTGAATTTGAGCGACGGAGCTCTTCAGAGTTTCAGCGTCACCACGTTTGGCGGCGATGCGACTTAGTTCGACGAGCGCCGCGACGTTCCCGGGCTGAGCAGTCAGAATCTTCTGTAGCAACGATTGAACTTCCGCCGTGCTTTGATCGTCACCCAGCCGCTCCAGTTCCTCGGCGAGTTTGTAGACAGCGAAAAGATTCTTCGCGTCTAACTCGACGGCTTTACGCAACGCAGCGATCGCTTCCGCCGATCGGCCCCGACTGCTTTCGAGCAGTCCTATCAAATACTGAATGTCGCTGTTGTCGGGCGCGAGACTACGCGCACGCTCGAGACGCTCGTTGGCGGTGTCGAAGTTTCGCTGCCGCAACGCGAGCAGGCCCCAGTTGGCCCAACCCGCCGGTTCAGTCGCCGCAAGCTGCGTGAATTGGGCGAGCTTGCTGTCGGCCTGAACGTCATGTCCGACTTGAAGCGCCGCCAGTCCGATATAGAACGTGCGCACCAGCTCGGTGTATTCGCGCGTGCCGCTGCCAGGCAGGGTGTTACTCGGACGACAGCCGCTGATAACTAGCGCGGTCATGAGTAACAGAATGTGTACTATGCGATTGTGTTTGGTATATTCGACGGGAATCATCTATGAAGCACTTCAAAACGCGTGTTCTGCTGCCGGGTTTATCGATCGTCTTCTGCGTGGCGGCCTCATTAATAGACCAGAGCGCCGCTACTAGTCAAAACACCCCGCCGAAAGCGTCCACCCGCGAAGACGCATATCGCGCGAATAACATCGGCGTCGCGCTGCTCGAACAGTACAAACATAAAGAGGCCGCGGACGCCTTCAAGCGTGCGTTGCAACTCGATCCGGGACTCGCCGCGGCGCGCATCAATCTCGGGATCGCGTTGTTCAATATTCCCGATTTGCCTGCGGCACAGCGCGAACTACAAAGCGCCGCCACCGCCGTACCGAACGCGCCACAGCCGCATTATGTTCTCGGCCTGCTGGCGAAGACGCAAAACAAACCGGCGGAAGCGATCGTCGAGTTTCAAAAAGTGCTCGCGATCGATCCCCAGGACGTCGGCGCAAATGTGAACCTCGGTCAGCTTTACGCGCAGCAGCGAAAGTATGCCGAAGCAGTCACCGTACTGCGCACCGGTCTCGCCGCCGAGCCTTACAATACGACTGCTCTTTACAACCTCGGCACCGCGCTTATCCGCGCCGGTCAACGAGAAGAAGGCCAGAAGATCATCCAACAGTTTCAGGCTTTGCGCGAGCGTGGCAGCGGTACCACGTTGGGAACCAACTACCTCGAACAAGGACGCTACGCGGAAGCAATCTTGTCTATCCCGGAACAGGAGTCCGCCGACATGAGAGTTCCGGAAGTCACCTTTACCGACGTGACGTCGACGGTGTTGCCGGCTGGTGAGTGGATGTCGCCGGATATCTCGGTCGAAAAGAATGGCGGTGGGGCGATCGTTTTGTTCGACTACGACCTCGACGGCGATCTCGATCTCCTCGAAGTCGCGGTCACGCGTCAACGTCTCGCGCGCAACGATGGCGGGAAGTTTGTTGATGTGACGAGTAATGCTGGAGGGCTAGCGAAAGCCGCAACCACTGCGGGCACGAGCGCAATCGCCGGCGACTTCGACAACGACGGCCGTCCCGATCTCTTCATACTTCGCACTGGTACAGGCACGCTATATCACAACGACGGCCACGGAAGTTTCTCCGATGTCACTGCGACAGCCAAAATCCCGGCGTCACCTGGGGCTTCGAAAGCCACTGCCTTCGTCGACTATGATCACGATGGCGATCTCGACATCTTCATCGCCGGTCAGCCGCACCAACTGCTGCGAAACAACGGCGATCGCACGTTCACCGATCAAACTGCAGAAGCGAAACTCAACGAGAAAGTAACTGCACGGGCTGTTGTGCCGACTGATTTTGATAACCGGCGTGACATAGATCTGCTGGTGGCCTCCGCGGAGAAGATTTCGCTCTGGCGCAACATGCGCGACGGGACGTTTCGAGATGTCGCTGCTGAAGTTGGCATTGCTTCACTCAAAGGTGTAACGAGTGTTGCTGCAGGTGACTTCAACAAAGACGGCTTCACCGATTTTTATTTGAGCAACGCCGGCTTCGCGATGAGTAACGGCAAAGAACGT
>DATJKO010000349.1:0-7553 GCA_035491355.1 Pyrinomonadaceae bacterium | reverse complement strand
ATCGGCGTTCAAACAAGGGTGGCGCCGCGCTGGTCTCACGCCGGCGCCACCCCTTCCCCCTTGACGCTAAAAGACGTAACGCAAACCGACGACGATGCGCCGGTTGCCGCCGTCTGTGCCCCATTGATTCAGGAAGTTGGCTGACGTAACCGTCGAGTTCGGAATACCGAAGTCTCGAGAGTTAGTGAAGTTGAAGAAGTCAGCGCGGAGTTGGAGTCGCTGGTTTTCTCCGAGCCGCGTGTTCTTCAACAATCCGAAATCAATGTTGTTGATACCATCGGAACGCAGGATGTTACGCCCTGCAATGCCGACTCGCTGTGCCGCCGTGATCGGAGTGAAGAGCGAACGGCCACCAGCCTGCAGTATCTCTTCGACGCTCATGCCTGAAAGATCGAGTGTCGTGTTGAGATTCGGTCTGATGGCGTTTCCGACCAGCGAGGAAATGCTGGCCAGCGCCCCCGCTGGATCGGAACCGTTGAGCGGCGTGAATGGCGAACCACTCTGTAACGTGAAGAAAGAGTTGATCTGCCAACCGCCCAGAACGTGACCCGTGAAGCCCTTCTGATCGCGGAAGTACGGCAACTCGTAAACGAAGTTGCCCGAGAGACGATGCGGGCGATCGAAACTCGACCGCGCGCGGTCGGAGCGCCGGTTGTACGAGTCCTGAGCGACGGCGATCTCACCGGCCGACACGTTGAAGATCTCAGACATTGTGTCGATGAATGTGCTGTACGTGTAGTGAACGCCGGCACTGAAGCCCGAGCTCAATCGCTTCTCCAAACTGGTCTGAAGCGAGTGATAGATCGACATACCGGAGTTGGTGCGCAATCGCGTCGGGCCCTGGTTGGGGATCGAGCGGCAGAAGTTGTTTCCGGCATTCGCGGCGGTGCAGCCGACGAGCGTCGGGTTCGCATCAACCGACTCGAACAAGCCGGTTCCTTTCGTACCAACGTAGCCGACGCGCAGCACGAGGTCGCGCGTAAACTCACGCTGTATTTCCAAACTTACCGAGTCGTACGTCGGCATGTGGAAGTTCTCGTCGACGATCGTGCGGTTCACGGTGTTTACATTGAACGGCGGGTTCTGAAGCACGGTGAACGCATTCGCGATCACGCTGGAGTTCTGGCCCGCGAGATTAGGCGCCGTGATCGTCGGGAACGAGGAAACGGCCGCGACGAACGGGAACGAACTCCAGATGTTGAGCGCGATATTTGTGAAGGCGTAGTCGTGCGTGCGCGTGTAGCCGCCGCGAAGGACGAGCTTGTCGCCGCCAGTGAACCAGCCCATTACGCCGTCGCTCTTTGTATGCGGATTCCAGTTGAAACCGACACGAGGCTGGAAGTTGTTGTTGTCACGCCCCGGGACGAGAGTCAGTATGAAGCGCGGATCGTTGTTGGCGGCGGCGAGTACCGGTTGATTGAAGTCAACGAGGTCCTGAATCGGCTGGCCCGCGTTTTCGTAACGAAGACCGAGCGTTAATGTGAAGTTAGGACGAATCTTCCACTCATCCTGACCGTAGAAGAAGAAGTCGTGCCAATCGTTGTGCAGCACCTGGGCGGTGCCGGGGAGGTCCTTGTTGATGTTGGCGCGAGTAGCGAAGTCTTTGACGAGGAAGTCGAGGCTCGCGTATTCGAGCAGACCGCGCGTGGTGGGTTTGAAGAGTTGATGCAGTTGGTTGCGGCGGATGTCGACGCCAAATTTCCAGGCATGATTGCCGGTGGTGTAGGAAATGTTGTCCTGGAGTTGGAAGGTATTTCGCACCTGGTTCTGCGGCAGGTTAACGCCGAGACCAATCGCGGTGCGGGTTGGACCAGCGTTGAAACCGGCCAAGCCGAGTTCTACGACTTCGATTGAGGGAATCAACTGCGAACGCGGATCGAGCGCGTTGGTCGCGGATGCGCTCCGCAGAAACGCGCCGCGCACTTCATTGATCCATTTCGGACTCAGCACGCTCGTGAATTGCAAGTTCACACCTTGAGTGCGCGCGGGAACGATCGATGAGAACCCGGGCGGCGTGATCTGTGAAGCGGCGACGCCGGGGATACTGCCGAAGGCGCCGGAATCCTGATACAGGTAACGACCATTGATGCTGTGTTTGTCGCTGAGGCGATGGTCGATGCGGATCGACGTCTGCCAGTCGTCATAGGTCGACGACTGCGAACCTGTCAACGATCCGACCGGCACGACAAACGTCTGTCCGTTGCGAACAAAGCGGACGGTTTGATTAAGCGGCGTCGTCGCGGCCGGGAGGAAGTCGAGTAAAGCTCGGACCTGCGGCAGATCACCGGCTGCCTGTTCGATGATCGCTTTTCCTGCGGCGGTCGGCGCGCCGTTCAGCGTTTGTCCGACGCCGAGTTGGCGATCCCACCACCGTTGCAGCGAGAAGAAGAAGAACGTGCGATCTTTGCCACTGATGAATCCCGGTCCGCCTTCGCCGAAGCGCGGCAGCGTTAGTGGCCCACCGAGCGTGCCGCCGAGCTGGTTCTCAATCCGGAACGGCGCTTTGCGATGCGACGGATCCGCAGCGTTTGGATTGCAGAACCCGTTCGCGCCGGCTTTCTGCACGTTGCTGCAGGCGTTCAGCGCGTTGTCGTTGTGAAACCAGAAAGCCGAACCGTGGTATTGGTTCGAGCCGCTGCGTGTAATCGCATTGAAAACAGCGCTCGAATTACGTCCGTACTCCGCGCTGAACTGGTTCGTCACCAGTCGCACTTCCTGGATCGCGTCCGGGTTGTTCAGCGGGATCGTCGATCCGGCAACACCAAAGTTGTTGTTGTCCTGGCCGTCGATCATGAAGTTGTTGGAACGAACGCGTCCGCCGTTGGAGGAAAAGTTTGTGCCTCCGGCGAAGGCGCTCTGTCCGATGTTCAACTGGCTGACGCCCGGAGCAGACAGCGCGATGTTGTAGACGTTGCGCGTGGTAGCCAGCGGCAACTCCGCCAGACGTTTTTCGTCGAAGCGCGTTCCGACTTCCGCGGTTGACGTGTTCAGCATCGACGCGTTCTCGACGATGTTCACGACCTCCTGCACAGCGCCGGGTTTCATCGTCACGTCAACCACGGCGTTTTGGTTGAGTGCGAGCGTGATTCCGGACTGCAAATACTTCGCGAAACCGGAGCTCTCAACTGTGAGCTCGTAAGCGCCGACCGGCAACGCTGCGAATTGATAGCGGCCTTCCGAATTTGTTTGGACAGTGCGCGACTCGTTTGTCGAGGTGTTACGCACCGATACGGTTGCGCCTGTAATGACGGCGTCCTTCTCGTCTCTGACCTCGCCCGCGATCGAGCCGGACGTTTGGGCCAGGACGGAAGTACAGCAACAGACGAGTAGCGTCGTCACCAGCATCAGGACTCTTGTAGTTCTGAGCATAAGATTCTCCTTTGTGAAGCGACTGTAGATAAGCGTCATCGGGAACGACGTTGGACCAGTCGCTGTTACCCCTCGATTTATGGATCGTTGACGGCCCCCGGAGAACGCAGAGTTGAAGTTTTGTACTAACGTGCAAAACTATGGAGACGAGTTGGGTCGTGTCTGCTTAGAGGCAATGAGTATTCCAGCAAAACCGATCCACGAATGCGGATCGTTAAGAGTGTGGAGTTGCGCGAGTTAAGTTTTTTCGCGGTGAGGCGCGCGAGTTTTTTCGCAGCTGAAAATCTAAAGTTGATTCAAATTCGTAAAACTCATTAATTCGCGTTTGTGATGAGTTCACTAAGCCTTGCACAAAAAGTCAGTTACTCCGCGGCTTCGCCGCCGGGATGTGCGGCGAGGCTATGCCTCGCCGAAAGCGGCTTGCTTGCCGTGGGGCTGCGCCCCTCGTACGGCCTTTGGCCCAACAACCTTAGAGGCGAAGCCCGAACGAGGGGCGCAGCCCCGTTTCTCTCACTCCGGCGAACGGCGAGGCGGAGCCTCGCCTCACATCACGGCGGCGGAGCCGCGGCGGACCGGCGGTTGATTGTCAATTCTAACGCTTCTGAGTACGGCATCCGGCAACGGCTTTTTGTGCAAGGCCAGTTCACTAGGGAGCTGACGCGAACGCAACGTCAGTGATCAGAACGCCGCCCGCGAGACGTTCATCAAACGTTAGTTGCACCGAGCGCACCGCGTTGAGATTCACACCGCCAAAAGCACTCAACGGAATGCGCACCGTATTCAATACCACCTTTGGCACTGGTCCAACTGATCCCGGCGGAAAGAACAGCGCGCCCGAAACATCGCTGACACGAACGGACGCTGCCGATCCGGAAGCATCCGACAGCCTCACGCGAAAGTCCTGCGCGAGAGCGGCGAGATTGCGCACGTCGGTGAAGTTCACGCTCACGCGAAACTGAATCGCCTGAAATCCGGAAACATTGCCCAGCGATGCCGGAATGTCGTTTCGATAGTTGCCGGTGAAGTCATTCCAACCCGTTCGAAGCTGACTCAAACCGCGCAATGGTGAGCGCGCACTCGGAGTCGTATGCGGTTGTCGCGCGTTCGGTTGATCAGGCAGGCAGGTTACCGGCTGTGGAGCTTCACCGCCGCACAGATCGTACGGCGTCAAACCGAGCTGCGTCACGATGCCGCCGAGGTTGTTTAGTGTCAGATTGGTATCGTCCAGCAACCGGTTGATGTCGAGCCGCAAATTAACCGGTGCGTGATATGAAACAAACAAGTCGGTCGTTTGTGCTGACGGCGGCGGTGGGGCATCGCCCGTGAGGATCGGAATGAATTGATTCTCGCCACCAACGTAGGCACGGAAGAACGCGCTCATGTAGGCGAGACCGGTGCCGCGTTGCTGAGCTTCAGTCAATCGCCTGTTGCCTTTTTGCGAGCCGCACTGATCGTCCGAATGACCGCGGTGCACAAAAGCCAGCCAATCGTCAGCCGCTCCGGCGAACGGACTCGAAGGCGACCAGATGGTGTTGTAGAAGTTATGGTTCGCTCCCATCACGAGCAGATAGTGCTTCGGCGCCGGATCGTTGGGGACGTTGTAACGCGCGTCGTCGTAGAAATGAACGCCTTGCAAATCGACGACGTCGCCATCGCAGTAAGGCAGCAACACGTCCACCGGCGCGTTATTTACGACGAACCGGTTGAAATCAACGGGCGCCAGTGGGAAAACTGCTTTGATTCCGTAGGGCGCACCCAATGACTGGTTCAGTACGTAATGACGCACGACACCTTCGCCGCCGCGTGAGTGGCCCATCGTGCCAATGCGCGTCATATCAAACTTGCCGACGAATTGCGTTCCGAATGGCACACCACCAGTCGTATTGAACCCGTTGAGAATGTCGAGATGCTTCTGGATGAGCTCTGCTCGCGCCAACGCACCCAGATCGAAAACGAAGTTATCGACCGCATTAACGCCGTTTGCGCTGATAGAGACGACGACGTATCCGTGACTCGCCAGTATCTCGGAAAAATAATCGTAACCTTGGTAACTGGGAATCGGCTGGCTACCGTTTGTTGTGCACGGCCACTGCAAAAGCGCACTCCCACCCTTGAAACAAGTCGCATGACGGCCGTGCAACAACACGATTACCGGCAGCGGCGCACCTGACAAACTGGTTGGATAGTGAATCGACGCACGCAGCTCCACTGGTCCTGGAAAGTCCGTCGGCGTAAACGCGGTATCGCCGAAGTCGTACTCTTCGCGCGTCACAGGCAGTGGGCCAGGCGTTCCGGGATCTGGCGTTTGCGCGAACACGTTCGCCACGCTGACGAGGAGCAAAACCGTTAACGAAAACATGCGGATGTAGCAATGAGTCCTGGGTTTCATTGGTTTCCTCCTTCGCGTTTCAACTGCACCGGCTGCGGCACGGTCACGCGAGCCTCTTTGTTTTCACCATAGGAGATCGCTACGACGCCTCCTTCGCGTATCAGCGAATTATCGAACGTGATCGCGGTGATTTGTGTCAGAGTCTCGTTTTCGACGCCGTACCCAACAATCTGATCGTCGATCCAGACTACGGCCGGCAGGGCGCGAACGGGGAATGGACCACCATTCACCGTGACTCGCCAGGCTTTGTTCACGACGGCCGGTTGGCCCTGTACTTCCACACGCATGCTGCGCGGCAGTTGGATCTCCTCCACGCGGTGGCCTGTCAGTTTCAAGTCGCCGTTCGGACGCGCTGATCTTGCTTCACTAACGAGCTTGCCAGGCTGTTTCAGCAGCTCTCTCATTTCTTTATTACTCGGGGCTTTGTCATTTCGCTGCGCGAAGACGCGTGGACCTGCGGCAAGCAGGAGGGCCAACGCGGCAAACGAGATCGCCAGACGGCGATTCATAAGAATCGGTTTCATTCTCAGTCTCCTTTAAACGCACCACCAGGAATCACGTGGGAAAGTCATCGAGGCGAGGCACACCTCTGCGCGAGAGGCACACCGGGGGAATTCAAATCAAAGGCGAAATTCAGTTGGGAGGTGTAATTTTCCGGGCTGGACCGGGCGATACCTTAGTCACAATCATTCGTAGTGTCAATTGCAATCGTGTTCTGATTGAATGATCTCGCGATTGACTTGTGTGAGGTCGAAAGTATGTGCTCCCGCAAAGGCGCAAGGGCGGCAAAAGAATCAATGAAGCAGCGTGGTCTTTCTTTTCTTTGCATCTTTGCGCCTTTGCGGGAAATCTTACTTAAACTGCATCATTACCTTCTGTGGCGCTAATTTGAACTGACTGACTATCAGCGGTAGAATCTCGCCAGAAAAGGGGAGTAGGTCACCTGCCTTTCTGGTCCGGTGCAGTCGTCAACACGGTGCTCGATAGAGTACCCGGCGCATCGGGTAGGGCAAATTAGCAGCTCCACGACCAAGACCTTTTGCGGCTGATGAAGCGCGCGAAAGGTTTTCCTTTTTAGCGCGACCTTCACAGGTCTAACTACAAACGCGCGAAAGGATTGGTTAGGTGCCTATGTCTATAAGTAATCCCGCAGCTATTTCCAGCCCCCACTGGCACACGCTTACCGTAGAAGAAACGTTCGCCCGGCTGAACTCAACTCCAAACGGTCTCGGCTCCGCAGAAGTTGCAAAGCGGATGGAGCAGTTCGGACCAAACGAACTGCAGGCGCAGGGAAGCGTCTCAGCGTGGGCCATACTGTTTGAACAGTTCAAGAACGTACTCATCGTCATCCTGCTGCTGGCAACAGCGCTCTCCGCATTTCTCGGCCACGGAGTTGAGGCGATTGCGATCACCGTGATCGTGCTCTTCGCAGTCATCCTTGGGTTCATCCAGGAGTATCGAGCGGAGCGAGCGATCGAGGCGTTACGCGAGATGGCGGCGCCCGCTGCGACTACGATCCGCGATGGACGCGAACAACGCGTGCCAGCACGCGATCTTGTGCCCGGCGACGTAATCATTCTCGCCACCGGCGACAAAGTTCCGGCAGACGTGCGATTGACCAAAGCAGTCAACTTACAAACTGTCGAGGCGCCGTTAACAGGAGAATCAGCTCCGGTTGAGAAGCACGCCGATTCGCTGCCGGAAGAGCAACTACCTGCCGGCGATCAGCGAAACATGGCGTTCGCCGGAACCGCGGTCACGTACGGTCGCGGCCGCGCGCTCGTTGCCGCCACTG
>DATJKO010000348.1:0-2137 GCA_035491355.1 Pyrinomonadaceae bacterium | reverse complement strand
CGCAGGGTTGGTGCAACCAGATAGACGAGCGGCGATTCGTCTCGTATTTTTCGATCGCCAAAGAGTTTGGCTTTGGAAATATGTCCGCGACGACGATGCGCCTCAACTCGTCGCCAATAGTCAGCTCCCTGAAGCACGTGCTCGCGATCTTCTGACACCTTTAATTCAATTACTGCCAGTCGGCTGTCTTGCCTCAGCGCGAGCATGTCAATTGGTCGAATGCCGAGCTTTCCTCCACGTGCAGTGCGAAACTGCGCGTGAAGTGGAGCGATGATCAGACCCGGATCGAGTTTTGTGATGTCTTTGCGGAGCAGCGACTCAAGCCAGGCTTCGGCGGCGCTTCGGTAAAGCGCGTGGCGATGGTCCAATGCAACCGCTGATCTGTGCTCGCGCAAGTCATTCAATAGATTGAACCAGTCGTCGGCACTCGCGTCGTCAAGCATTCGACGATGTGAACCTTCAATGCCAAACCATACTCGCTCGACTCCCATCAACGATCGGATACGTGCGAAAGGTAAACCGAAATACCGCAGCGTCTCGCCATGACGCGCATGAACAACGTCGATCGCCTCAGGTGCCTGATCAACTATCGCCATCGTCTGGGGTGTCATCGACGCTGGTGGAACTGGCGGAAAGCGTTGCGTTCGTTTCTTCCACAACTCTCTCCGGTCCGGACAGTCTTTCGGCTCGAGCAACGAAAGAGCGTCATCAACGACGAACAGTTTGATTATCTGTCTTAGTCCATCGCGCAAAAGTGACACGCGATGGATTGTTGAATTGAGAATCCCTTTAGAAACAATCAGCCACAGCTGATCGATGTAGGGCGGCCGAATCCGTTCCGACGTGCGCTGAAACCACAGTAGTGCTGCAGACAGAAAAGCATCGACTGCCCCGACGCCAGTTGGAACGACAGAAGCGGCGACTGCGATTCGTTGACGTTTTCGCCGCAGGATAATGCGCGCGTAACGACCGGGTTGGCCTCTCCTGGCGCCGGGGCTAAGAGAGGCGCGTTCGATCCTTGTTTCGGGCTCAAGGGCGCATGCGAGTTCGGCGAGTCGATAGCAGCAAGCTTGTCGCGCAGCACGTATCGTCGCAGTGAGAGCTGACGCGGACGTGCGCGGGATCAGCTCAATCAAAGGTTGCTCGGCGCCCATTTTGCGCGAACCATGAACAGCAAGGATCTCTCCGTTCCAGAACCAATCGAGAATGCGCCACGTCAGCGTTCCCTTCTCGGTCCAGCACGACAGCATCAGTCGATCACTTGAGATCGATATTTCAATTTCGTTTCGGTGAAGTGAATAAGCTTCGGTTTGATCTACAGAGCAGAGCCACTCAGCGTGGTGCGCAAACAGTTCGGCGAGGTGTCTGTGCGCGTATGAACGTTCGGAAGGTGTCGTGAGTAGTTGAAACACGTGTGAGGTACCTCTAGCGATCGCGCAAACTGAGGACGTTTGGTGGGTCGGTCGCCGTTATTTCTACCGTGTGCTACCATTTTTCGCAACTCTGAATTAGGGAAATGAAAAATATCTATCTCGCAGGGGCTGTGCGCACACCAATCGGAAGGTTCGGTGGAACGCTCGCCTCCTGGACAGCCGCGGATTTGGGAGTGGCTGTTGCTGTAGAAACATTAAAGCGCACTGGCGTGAATCCCGCGCAGGTGAACGAATCAATCTGGGGTTGTGCGCGGCAGGCAGGCGGTGGTCCAAACGTCGCACGCCAGATCACATATCGAGCCAACGTTCCGGAATCAGTGCCCGCATTTACTGTCAACCAGGCGTGCGGCTCGGGTCTCAAGGCAATCATTCTCGCAGCGCAAGAGATCATGCTCGGACGTGCCGACGTCGTCCTCGCAGGCGGCACAGAAAGCATGTCGCGTGTTCCTTATTTCGCAGAAGGCGCTCGCTGGGGAATGCGCATGGGAAACACGCAGTTGGTCGATGGAATGTATCGCGACGGATTCAATGATCCGCTTTCCGGTCTCGTGATGGGAGAGACGGCCGAGAATCTTGCGCAACGTCACGAGATTTCAAGAGACGAACAAGACGAGTATGCACTGCGATCGCAGCAGCGCGCGGCGGCGGCGATCGCTTCAAATCGCTTCAACGAGGAAGTGTTGCCGTTGGAAGTGAAAAGCGGG
>DATJKO010000347.1:0-3959 GCA_035491355.1 Pyrinomonadaceae bacterium | reverse complement strand
AAAGGTACCGAAAAAAATTCCGGGGACGTCAGGCGACAGCAAACTCGACGTCAAGGTCCACGTTTCCCCCGCGGCCAACAACAACAATCCGGTCGCCGTGGACCTCGTGCTCGTTTCAGACAAGAAACTGTTGCAGGAACTCATGAAGCTTTCAGCCGGCGAGTGGTTTGAGAAACGACATCAGTTCGCGCTTGATTACCCAAAAGAAGCGGGACTCGGCGCGAATCGATGGGAATGGGTGCCGGGCCAACAAGTGAAGGTCGACCAGGTTACCGTTAAGTATGGAGTGGTAGGCGGCGTTGTGTTCGCGAACTATTTCAACGCCGGGACACATCGCGCGCCAGTCGATCCGCGCAAACCGATCCTGATCACGCTCGGCGACGAAGACTTTTGCGTGCAATCGCTCAAGGAACCTGCGAAACCATGCGCGCCGCCAAGGGGCTCGAAGTAACTCGAAGGACGCAAGGTGATGAACGCTTACGAAATACCCGACGCCATTCAATGGCACGAAGGTTTGCTGCTGACGCCGCAACATTTCCAGCAGCTCTCTTCACGCCACGAAGCATTGGTTCAATACGGGACCTCACTCGTGTCACCGTTCTGTTGGGGAGTTCGTCGCTTTAAGCATCAGCAGATTAGCCTCACCCCGGGGAAGTTTCGTGTTCTTCAACTCGAGGCTGTCATGCCGGATGGGCTCGTGGTCGTTCACGGACTTCCCAATCTCGAACGAGATGGCGCGCTCGAGATCGATCTCAGCGAGAAGGGCGAAGAGATTGGCGAGCGCGGCGTGTTGATATACCTCGCGGTTGCCGCGCGACAAATCGGGAATCCAAACGGCGGCACGTCAAGGTACCAGGCATTCAGTGGCGACCCGGTGATCGATGAAGTGTCGGCAGCCAGAGCGGAAACAATTCAACGTCTCAAGCCGCTCTTAACACTGCACGCCGGCCAGTTACCACCGAGCGATTGCGTCGGCTTTCCCATCGCGCGTGTCATTTACAAAAACTCATCGTTCGTCCTCGACGACAAGTTCATTCCCCCGCTGCTGGCAGTGCCCGCCACTGCGAAGGACGGCGACATGTCTTCCGCCGCCGCGCAACGGCTCGGCGAAATGTGTTCGCAGATGGCGCTGCGCGTGCGCAAGCGTGCGATGTATCTCGCGGACGAAGCACGCAATCCCGGTGCAGGCAGCCGTTTCAGCAACGAAGCAGCAGCGCGCAGTGTGATGCTTAGTCTAGCCGGCGGACTACCGGCCTTTGAAGCGGTGCTGCAAACCGGTTGCGCGCATCCTTTTCCACTCTACGTCGCGCTATGTGGCCTGGCCGGACACATCGCCACGCTGGGAACCGACATGGTTCCGCCCGCTTCCGATCCATACAAACACAACGACCTCTACGCCTCCTTCCAACCAGTGTTGGATTTCATCGATCGCGCGATGGACTACGGCGTACCTGTCGCCTACAAGTCTTTCCTCTTCAATTACAACGAAGGCGCCTACGAGCTTCGCTTCAACAGCGATTGGATGAAGAAGAAACTGGCCATTGGCATCAAGGGCGAACGCGGCATGACGGAAACCGAGGTGGTCCGTTGGGGCGAGAATTGTTTGATCGGATCGCAAAACAGAATTGAGTTGATGAAGACGAATCGCATCAGAGGCGCGTCTCGTCAACACGCCGAGCGCGTAGGTGACGTCGTGACGCCGAAAGGCGTGGAACTGTTTTCCTTAATCGTCGACGAGAGTTATGTCGAGCCTGAAACACTGTTGCAGATCGTCAACTTCGAGACACGTCGACCGTACGAGATTGTGTTGTATGTAATGGACAACTAGCACGGACTCCCAGGCGGCACACCTTGGCCTTGGGCCACCTCAAGAATCCGCGTTAGCTCAACTGAAGACGCAAAACAGAAGAGCGCTGCGAGATGCTTCGCGGCACAGGACAGGTACGCCTCAAAAACGGCAAGAACGAACATGACAGCCAGCCAACCAAACGAATCGTTTCTGCTCGGACAGTTCCGCGACTTCTACACCGAGGTCATTCAACTCAAGGAGTTGATCAAGAACAGTGCCGGAACTTCAGCCGAGATTGTCCAGGCGACAGAACCCGTCGCACCAATGGGGAATGGAAATGGGAACGGCGATGTAAAAGAGGTTGGCAATGCAACCGGCCCACTGCCACGTATCGATCCGGTGATGCTCGAGACGTTGTCAGGCAGCGAGAAGATCACGTCGCTCGCCGTCCTCGGTTCGGTCGACACGCACAGTCAACCAACTGCCGGGCAGTCGAAGCTCGCACTCCTCGTTTGGCAAAGGCTGATCGACATGTTTCGGAAGAACGCAGTTCAGATCCTGCGCGCGGCCGGCAAGCCGACCGACAACTACTTCGAAGCGCAGTACGTGATGGCCGCGTTCGCGGACGACGTCTTCATTCACCTCGACTGGGAAGGGCGCCGAGCATGGACCAGGAACCTGTTGGAAACGGCACTGTTCCAGTCTCACGTGTCGGGCGAGATGTTTTTCGAGAAGTTGGATCGTCTGCTGCGCGACCGCGATCCGGCAGACAAGAGTCTGGCGGCTGTTTATCTCAACGCGTTGTCGCTTGGATTCAGAGGCAAGTATCAAGGACTCAACGATCACGGAAAGTTGCGCCGTTATCGACACGAGTTGTTTGCCTTCATCTTTCGCCAACCGGCGGATCTAGTAAACGACTCCAAGATCGCCTTCCCTGACAGCTACGTCCAGAACCTGAGAAAAGAGCGGAACAGGAAAATGACGAATCCGCGAGTGTGGCTGGCGGTGCTCGGCGTGGTGGTTTTCGCGTACCTCGCGGTGTCGCACGGAGTCTGGCTGAAGCTGACGTCGCGGATCGAACAGGCCAATCAACAGATCACGGACCTCGAGAAACGTTTGGATTCGCTGCCACCGCCGATGAACTGATGGTGCAAAAATAACGATGTCGTCCCCCACCCTGTTACTGATACTAATTGCGATTTTTCTGCTGCTGGCGGGAACGGTGATCTTCCTGTTCCTCGTCGTTAGGCGGTCACGGAAGATCGCATTTGGGGCCGACGCGAGTGTTAAGACTAAAGACGAAAAGAAAGAATCGTCCGGCGTCCAGTTCCTGCAATACGAGTCGGACATTGAACTGCGTACCTCGTTCCGGCGCGCGCTGCGAATTCTCAAGTCTTACGTCACCGGCCGCGACTATCGTTATCGAGCGCCGTGGTACCTGCTCACAGGTCCCTCCAATTCCGGTAAGACGCAACTACTCGAAAGCAACGGTCTGAACGAAGCCGTCCACGAGCTCATCCACAAGAGTGGACGAAAGATCAATTGGTACTTCTTCGACGAAGGCGTGATCGTCGACGTCGCGGGCGACTTTGTGTTGCGCAAGGACGGCACCGCCAATCATCGCGGCTGGAATACGATCCTCAGGTTGTTCCAGAAACACCGGCCACAGCGCCCACTCGACGGGATCATACTCACGATTCCGAGCACCGATCTCCTTGGACCCGCGGACCTGGCCCACCAACGCCGCTTCGAACTCGAGCAGAAAGCGACTTGTCTCTACAAGAAACTCTGGCAGGCGCAAAAGATTCTCGGCATGCGATTGCCGATCTATGTGGTCGTCACGAAGTGTGACGAGGTGAAGGGCTTCACGAGTTTCTGCCGGCAGCTTCCCCAGAAACTGCACACGCAGATGTTCGGCTGGTCCAACCCGTCATCTGTCGATACAGCTTACCGGTCTGAGTTCGTCACGCAGGCCTTCGAGAGCCTGCACAAGCATCTTTCGTGGCTACAGTTTGAGATCTACGCGGAACGCGACGAGATACAGGACGCCGACGATCTGTTCCTGCTGCCGCCCGAAATGCAGTCGATGCGCGAACCGCTGCGCGTGTATCTCGACCTGCTGTTCAAGCAGAGCGCGTATCACGAGCCATACCTGTTTCGCGGTGTCTAT
>DATJKO010000346.1:0-4231 GCA_035491355.1 Pyrinomonadaceae bacterium | reverse complement strand
GGAATGGGTTCTGGCGAGGGTTCCGTATGTTGGCGCTGTCAACTGTCTCTTCAACGACATGGTGAGGACCAACTCGTCACTCGTCGATGGCTTAAGCTATAACGCCTACCGGGCAGCGCTGCAGACTGGACGCTTTCCTCTCAGGCAGGGCGATGCTGACGCTGCGTTGAAAGTGCTCTCGCACGCGACGCAGGCTCCGCTCCGCGAGCGAGTTGACGATGATCACCGCTGGGCGCGCGTAACGATCTTCATCCGCGATGCTGACTACAGCCGCATCGACAACGTGCTGCGAGCCGCCGAGCGCGAAACGTCAAACCAGGGGTTGGGCCACAAGATCGTGCCCTTCGGTGATGGATGGATCAGTTACCTGACGGTGCGACTGCTGGTCGAAGGACAGGTGTCGTCGATTGCGTTGGCGCTTGTGACTGATCTGATTCTCATCACGATTTTGCTTGGTTCGGTTCGAATGGGGCTCATCGCTATTCTGCCGGTCGCATTCAGTCTGCTATTGGTGCTCGCCGCGCTGGCGCTCGCAGGCACGCCGCTCGGAATCGCCAACTCGATGTTCGCGGGCATCGCGCTCGGCATCGGATTGGATTTTGCGATCCACCTGACAACGAGCTACCGGCAAAAACTTCGTCAAGGACTGCCCGCAATGGAAGCGCTGCGGAGCACGCTCGAACTCAGCGGTCCGGCCGTCTGCGTCAGCGCCGCTTCGATCACGGCTGGTTTTTCGGTGCTGTTGCTGTCTGGAATTGCACCCAACGTGCAGCTCGGAGTCATGATCTGTTTGTGTCTGCTGAGTTGCGCGGTTACCACGTTGCTGCTCATTCCCAGTCTGCTGAGGCTGCTGAAGGTCGTTAGGTAAACCAATTGCTTCTGCCTGCCGATCTTTCTCCCGCAAGACGCAAAAGGCGCAAAGGTGTCTTTTACTTCAGCGTGTCCGCTAACAAATAGGGCAAAGAGATCAGGAGCGGCGGGTCGGTCAAGGCCATCGGTCTTAGCGAGATGGTAAACGGACCATTTGCTTTGCCCTGTTGCACGATCACTGGCCCAATACCTGCGCCCACTGAAAGACTCGTGCTGTCAGGTAACAAAAAGCCCAGCGTGTCAGCGAAGCGCGGCAGCGCCGCGGCGAGCAGGTGATAGATCCCGTCGGGCACTGGCCCAATACGGAAGGGGCCGGGTGACGTGAGTAGAGCGCCACCAACGGGTCGACTCTGCGGTATGTGGATGCGAAACAGTCCGATGAAGATTGGTCCACTATCGGGGTTTGCTGATTCGACGAAACCCTCAACCGACGGTGCCAGTGTCGCGCGTCCGGTCAGTTCCGCGTAGTGGAAGCAAAGTGACTCTACGGAGGCGGGAGTAATTCGCTCTGCAAGGTACCGGAACTCGCGTGGTCCCAGTCCGACGCGTTGAGTGAAACGCCTGGTGAAAGTGCTGAGACTGTTGTAGCCGACTTCGAAGCAGATGTCGGTGATGCTCCGGTCAGTATTCAGAAGCAGCCGCTTCGCCTCATCCAGCCGCATCGCGGAGATGAACTTGGCGGGCGGCAGCCCGGTGATCTGGTGAAACACGCGATTGAAGTGAAACTCGCTGAGATAGGCCACGCGCGACATATCGCGCAGCGAGATGGGCTCGCACAATCGCCCGCGCGCGCTCGTGATCACACGCTCGACTGCGCGGCGGTGGGCCACAAGCGTTTCTTCCCGGCACGCTGAATTTGCGCCACCGTCCAAAGGTTGGCCAAGCGCGTGGTTTCTTAATGCTTCAGCTCGCATATTCCTGCAATGCCTCGCGCAACTGAGGAGGGACGGGGACGGGCACAACTTGCTCGCCCTCCCGCTGCATGCACGCGACCTGTTGCTCGCCGCGGGCCACCAGCTCTTCGCCGGCAGCGTTATGCCGCCAGTACTCGAAGTTCATCGTGATGCGGTTCTGCCCCAGTTCACCGAGGCGCATGCGCAAGACGATTTCGTCGAAGGCGACAAGCTCCGACATGAACTCGCACGACACGCGTGTGGTCACCATCATGAGGCCGTGGTTAAGCGCTTCGATGACTTCGGGCACACGGTCACGCAGGAACATCTCGCGACAGCGTCCCTGCCAGCGCACGTGATTAACGTAGTAGACATTTCCGATCAGGTTCGTTTCTTCGAAGCCGACAACGTGCCGGTATTCATACGCGCGCATCTTCGCCCCCTGTTAACAGTGCTATTGCCAGATCTTCTTTCTCACCGTCACGCTCAACCACACACGACGCAATCTTTAACGCGCCGGACGCGAGCAACACCCAACCGTTCCGCGCCATGTTGACCAAGACGAGCGGCGCGGTCAGACCTGCGCCCGCCTTTTTCAGACATTCGATTGAAGTCCAGACACGCGTTGCTGCGACGTCCAACGTTTCTTGTGTCTCGTGGCTGATGAGTTCGGCCAGTTTGAATCGCTCAACGCCGAGCATGTCGGTCCAGATTTCGCGCGGTCGGGCCAGGACGACTTCGAGATCGCAACCAACCGGAGAGCTGCCGGCGACAGCCATCGTGAGATCTTCGCAATGAGAAGATGACACGTTGCGTCCATTGCAAGCCTCTGGTTTTCCGTTGGCGAGCCGGATGATCCCGCACTCGCCGAGCGCTCGCTCGATCGCGCGTGTGCTGCGATCGCGACGGGCCAACCTTTCATCGCACGCTTCGACCGGTCGTCCATTACGCTCGAACGCGACTGAAATGTTTGTGCCGGGAACCAAATCAAGCAGGCACCGTTCGATGTATGGCGTCAGTAAACCTTCCGGCCAGGGACCGTTGAACTCCGTGCCGCTGATCGCCCGCAGGTGTAGTCGCTCCCAACGCTCGCGTACGCGTCCTTCGGCATCGGTCAACTCCACGTCGTACACAAACCCATTCGCCAGGTGCTCTCGTTCCTCCGCGCGCACGAATACCGGACCTGCATACGCGTTCAGACTGCCGGTGATCTTCTCGACGCCGACCGGTAGAAGCGCGACTTGCGGAACGCACGCCTGGACCGCGTGAATTGCGGCGTCGCGCGCGCCCGGATCTCCGAGCACTAACCCGCGCGGCAAGTATCGGCCGAACCAGTTGACCTTGCCGTCGGGCATGATCTCGGCGGAGCATTCTTTGGATCTGAGAGTCCGATACTCGCGCAGACGCCGAAAACGCCCGTTGTGGAACAGGACTCTGCCGTAGAGGTCGTGCTCCGGATCGACAATGATCGGCGACGCGGTATCGATCGCGCGGTGCTCCCGCTCCGGCGCAGCGTCCGCTACTCGACACACCGCACTGAAGTGGTCCAACTGAAACCCCGTCGCTGAACTCCGCACGACAATCTCCACGCGCCCCGGTTCGCGCGCGAGTGCGGCGATGCGGATTGTGGTGGCGGCGCTCTCTTCGACGACGATTGGTCGCTCGAACCTGACCAGTTCGAACGCTGGTGTCTCGTTCGTTTCCGTGAGCGCCATAAAGACCTGAGCCATCGCCTCCAATCCCATAACGGCAGGAAATAGTCGCTCTCCGCGGAAGATGTGATCGTCGAGATAAGGATCCGTTGACGTGGACAAGTCCGCGTCGACGACGAGCTCGATCTTCGGGTAGTAGACGCGTGGCTTTTCCAGGAAGCGCGAGAAGGGAAGCTCGGGCCTTTCGACGGTGAGCGTCGGCAGGTCGCGTAAGCGTCCCATGACTACCGAAGCAACATTTGCTGACTTCCGGCAGAGGAGCCGGCGCAACGCGTCCAGTCCTTTCTCAACTGCGATCGGAGTGATACCACTGCGCGTCAACTCATCGACCGTGCCGAGCCGCGCGCCCATGCCGACGCCGGACCACACGGACCATTCGATCGCGTGGCAACGGCAGTGCGGATGTGCGGTCTGCCATTGATCAGTCAGACGTGTCAGCCACTCGTTAGCAAGACCGTAGTGTGCTTCGCCTCGTAGGCCCGTGCGGGCGATGATGGAGGAGAAGGTGATGAGCAGACGCAGGCGATCGGGATCGATCGCGGCGAGCAAGTTTTGTGCGCCTCGAACCTTCGGCGCTAACGTTTCGGCAAACGCCTCCGAGGTGAGATTTTCAATCAGGCACGGAACGTTTCGCGCCGCGCCATGCAGGATGGCGGTGACCGGGCCGAGATCTCTTTCCACCTCGCGTACCGCGTCGACGGCTGCAGTCGCATCAGTCACATCGACGTTGTAGTAACGGAAGTTGACGCCCTCCGC
>DATJKO010000345.1:0-4042 GCA_035491355.1 Pyrinomonadaceae bacterium | reverse complement strand
AAGTGTTTCGCTTAATGAAGGAACACGGCGTTGCGCTTTGTCCGACGCTGGCGACGGCCACTGTCGCCAATCTCGGTAACAAGGAACGAAAGCGTGAGATGTTCAAAATCGCACTCGCCAGCGGTGTCACGATTGCGAGCGGCAGTGACGTCGGCGTTTTCGCGCACGGCGACAATGCGAAAGAGATCGAGGCGATGGTCGAATTCGGCATGCCGGCCGTCGACGCCTTGCGCTCGGCTACGTCAGTTAACGCGCGAGTGCTGCACATGGCCGACAAGATCGGCGCGGTGAAGCAGGGTTTGTTTGCAGACCTGATCGCTGTCGAGGGTGATCCGACACGAGACGTTAGTGCGTTACGGCGAGTGAAGTTTGTGATGAAGAACGGAGTGGTCTACAAACAGTAGACGTTTCTATTCGGAGACGAGCCGCTTCACGGTCAGCAACAGTTCTTCGGTCCGAAAAGGCTTGCCGACGAAGTCGCTGAAACCCGATTGCAAAGCACGCACGCGATCGCGGTCCGTGTGGGCCGTCACAGCCACGCAGGGAATGTGGGCCGTCGATGAATCGGCTTTCAGTTCACGGAAGACTTCCCAGCCGTCGAGGCCCGGCATCGAGAGATCGACCATGATCAGATCGGGAGGGTTCTGACGGGCCGAGTCGAGGCACTCCCAGCCGTTTTTTGCTTCACGGACCTGGTGGTTTGCACCCGACAGCAATAGACGCAGCAGTTCGCGGTTGTCGTCGTAGTCTTCAGCGATAAGAATCGTGGCCATTGGGTTAGTGGGTCCGCCTCGACCGGGTGTTCTTAATGAAGGGCGTTTAAAGAATAACAAACGGAGGCCGATAGTAAAAACTAGTACTTTTGCGGAGTACCGCCGGATGACGCGACTATTCTTACTTCTCTTTGTTCTCGTGCTTATTTCCCCGCCCGGTAAGTCTCAGAATTCCTGGAAGCTCGTTTGGTCGGACGAATTTCTCTACGTCGGGCTTCCAGACGCGTCCAAATGGGGGTACGACGTTGGCGGGCACGGCTGGGGTAACAAGGAGCTGCAAAACTACACCAACGCCCGCAAGGAGAACGCGCGCGTCGAGAACGGCGTGCTCATCATCGAAGCCAGACGCGACGGGCCGAAAACGCAGCCCTACACTTCGGCGCGCCTCGTTTCAAAAGGCAAAGGCGATTGGACGTACGGCCGAATTGAAGTGCGCGCGAAGCTGCCGTCCGGACGCGGCACCTGGCCGGCGATTTGGATGCTCGCCTCGCAGCGGAGTTACGGCGCGGGTTACTGGCCCGACAACGGCGAAATCGACATCATGGAGCACGTCGGCTATGACCCGGATGTGATCCACTTCTCGGCACACACCAAGGCTTATTACCATTCGATCAACACGCAAAAGACCGCGAAGACGAGAATCGAAACGGCACGAAGCGGCTTCAACGTGTATGTAGTCGAATGGACGCCGTCGGAGATCCGCTGGTACGTCAACGATCAACGGTACTTCAAGTTCGCCAACGAGCGACTTTCCAATCCTGACGCTGATTACAAACAATGGCCATTCGATAAGCCTTTTCACCTGCTGCTGAACCTCGCCGTTGGTGGAAACTGGGGTGGCGCGCAGGGGGTTGACGACGCCATCTGGCCGCAGCGAATGGAAGTCGATTACGTGCGTGTTTATCAACAAATTAAGTAATGATGTGTGATTCGCGCCCAAGTCTTCCCAAGCTTCCACAATAAACCTCGGTTTTCTGGAAAAACCGATTGACTAGCTGATTACCAGCCGTCCATAATCACTTCCTGAGCCTTGCGGCCCCTGCAGGACTCTCATGCTGGAAAGCAACCTTGGGTTAAGACATCCCTACCTGAAGACCTTGAGGTTTCGGTCACCACTATCTAATACCACGACACGGAGGAGCGAGCTGTGGTCAACGAACAACTGGAAGAAAGTTTGCGGCGTGAGATTGAGAGCTATCTCGACAGTCGCCTGAGCGCGATTAGACAAGAGATCGCGACGCTGCAAAGTCTGCTGAATGAGTCACTTTCGACTTTTCTTGACCGCCAGGGTGATGTGCAGATGGAAGGCAGCCTCGTCGCCTCCATCACCGAGCACCTGCACGCTGCTCACGAACGTGGTGTCGAACTCGCATCGTCGCAAACCTCGCGCGCCAAAGCGTCCAGCGACATGGCCATCGTCAAGTCGGCCATTTCGGAGATCAACGAGCAGAAATCGCAGACGGAAGTGCTCAAAGCGCTCGTAAACCGCGCTTCGTCGTTTGCACCGCGTGTTGCGTTCTTCGTAGTCAAAGGCGAGACGGCGAGTGGCTGGCGTGGCCGTGGTTTCGAAGGAACGGTCGGCGATCAGACCATTCAACAGATTTCGCTTCCACTAAGTTCTGACAACGTAATCAGCAGCGCCGCCAAATCGTTGACCACGTGGAGTGGCGAACCGGGTTCCCATTCAGAAGATCCCTCGTTTGTGAATCGCCTCGGCGATGAACCGCCGCAACGGATCGTGGCGATTCCGCTAAACGTGCGTGGCAAAGCTGTCGCGGTGTTGTATGCGGACTCGGCCGGACTCGATTCCGAATCGATCAATCTCGAAGCGCTCGAAACCTTAGTCGCGATGTCAGCGATGGCTGTCGAGCTGCTTTCCGTGTCTCGTTCTGGAGCTGCCGCGCCGAAACGCGAAGTACAGGAAGCACCGATACCCGCTGCGGAACCGGAACCGAGCTACGCGCCCGCCGCAGAATATCAACCAGAACCAGCACCGGAGCCGGTTCCTCAAGAAGGGGCTTTCTCGGGCGCTGAAACTATCGAAAGTTATCAGCCGGAAACGCTTGAGCCAGAACCGGTGGTCGACGACGCGCCGGTTGAAGAAAGCGCGGCTGTCTTCGAGAGCAACGCATCAGAAGAACCTGCTTCAGCCTGGTCAATTACTCCTCCTGTCGAAGTCGCGCCAGAGCCCGCGCCGCGGCGACGTTATGGGCAGGATGCGGAACTGCCCGTCGAAGTTTCAGGCGACGAAGAACGTCGCTTACACAACGATGCTCGTCGTTTTGCTCGTCTGCTGATTTCAGAAATCAAGTTGTACAACGAGCAGAAGGTTGCGGAAGGACGATCCGAACACGATCTCTACGATCGGTTGCGCGAGTACATCGATCGTTCGCGCGAGATGTACGACAAGCGTGTGAAAGCGGAAGTTGCCGCGCGCTACGATTACTTCCACGGCGAATTAGTGAACACACTCGCCGAAGGTGATGTGTCGAAGCTCGGCGCGAATTATCCCGGAGCAACTGTTAACGCCTAACAAAGCACCAAACCCATTTTCCATATATCATTTGACATTTGTCATTCGCGAGCTTTACCGATTTCAATGACAAATGGAGAATGTCAAATGATATATGGAAAATGTCTTTACTAAGCATCGCCTACTGCTGATTCTGATCGGCGTTGTCGTCGCGGGAGTGGCTTCACTTCCGTACCTCATGAGCGCGAGCTGCCTGACGCGCCCGCAAACTCCCGGAGAACAAAAAGCTCTCGATAGTCTGCGGAGCATGACGCGCAACGACGTGCTGCCGTCGGAAGACGTTGTTGCGGGTATCGAAAACCAGTTTCCGCGAACAAAGGCCGCCGCACTCGCCCGCATTCTCCGCGCTCGAATCAAACTTAACGCTCGTGACTTCGCGGGAGCAGCGTCGCTGCTCGACGCGAGAATCATCGCCGACCACACCTCCGTCGCCGACTATTCGCTGTTTATGCGCGCCGATGCACTGGAACAATCCGGAAAGACCAAGGAAGCCCGCGCGGTGTTTCAGCAGTTGATCCAGGAACACCCGAGCTCGTTGCGCGCCCGTGAAGCGACCCTGCGCGCCGCAAACCTGTTGGTTAAAGACGGCGACACTGCCGCCGCTCCGCTGTTGTTGAAAGACCTGGTGCAGAACGACGACCCGTCAGCATTGCTCGCGACCGCGAAAGCGTACCAGCTCATCGGTGATTCAACGCGCGCTCTCGCTGCTTATCGTCGGCTTTACTTTTTCGCACCT
>DATJKO010000344.1:0-2552 GCA_035491355.1 Pyrinomonadaceae bacterium | reverse complement strand
GCGGATGTTCGACTTGATCCGTCCGCCCGTAAAGATCGGTTGCGTAACCTGGCCCGCCAAAGTCCAAACACTTCTGCTGCCGCTGAACAGGCTGGTCAGCTGCCCGCTTTCATAACCAAGAAACGATGTCAGCGAGATACGTGGGAAATACTCTTTTTTCGCCACTTCGATGCGCAGGTTCGCGGCAATCAGAGTATTCTCCGCCGCTCGTATGTCGGGCCTGCGCTCGATCAAATCTGACGGCAAACCGGCGGGAACCGTTGGCGGGAAGTTGTGCTCCGTCAACGTCAGTCCGCGTTCGATACTGGACGGATTCCTGCCCGTGAGAAAACTCAGGAAGTTTTCCGTCTGTTGAATACCTCGTTCGAGTGCCGGTATGACTTCAGTCGCGTCGTACACAAGCTCTTCTGCCTGTCGGACCTCGAGCATGGTTGCCACGCCGCGTTGTTGTCGCAGTGAGATAAGACGTAACGATTCCCGCCGGGAAGTGAGTGTGCGCTGCGAGATGTCGAGTTCGAAATCAAGTTCGCGCAAAGTGAAGTAAGCGTTGGCGACGTCGCTAATCAACGTCGTCATCACTACTCTTCGTTCCTCTTCAGTCGCCACCAGATCGGCGCGCGCCGCGGCGGTTTGCTTTCGCAATCGTCCCCAGATGTCGATCTCAAACGTAAGCAGGTTGAGCAGCACGCTGCCGAAAGATCGATCGCGTTTGATCGGTTCGGGTAGATCGAACGCGGCGCTGCGCGACTGGCGCTGGTTGATGATGTCGCCACTCGCGACGATTTGCGGAAACTGTTCGGAGCGCGTTAGCCCGAGGTTCGCTCGTGCGGCATCGATACGCGCCACGGCCTGACGCATGTCGTAGTTATTTGCCAGCGCCTCGCGAATCAGGTTCTGAAGCTTTTCGTCTTTGAAGAGTTCGAACCACTTCAAATCCGCGAGGGACTGTCGATCGGGTTGAGTTGCCGTATCGCCACGAAAGAGGGTCGGTGTCTGCACCGGTGGTCGTTGATCCTTCTGACCAAGTGCAGAAGGACTAACGAGAGTCAGCAGTAGAAAGAGGACGACTAAGCGCTTCATTAGTGCTCACCTCCAGCATCGGCCGTTGCAGGCACTTGAGGCGGAGCCGCAGCCTTTTGCTTGCCCTTTCGACCTAATCCTTCAATGAAGGTGTAGTTACCCGGGATGATGAACACACCCAACGCAGTCGCGACGAGCATGCCGAAAAACACGCCGACGCCCATCACGTTCTGTGCTCCCGCACCCGCGCCGCTTGCTTTCATCAGCGGCACGACGCCGAGAATGAATGCGAAGGCCGTCATCAGAATCGGCCGGAAGCGGAGTCGCGCAGACATGAGCGCCGCGTCTTCAAGCGATAGGCCTTCCTCGTGTTTGGCCTTCGCAAATTCCACGATCAGGATCGCGTTCTTTGCGGCGAGGCCGATCAGCATGACCAGACCAATCTGCACGTAGACGTTATTGTCATAACCAAACAGCCAAACGCCCGCTAACGCCCCCAGTGCAACCAGCGGAGAACCGAGCAACACGGCCCACGGTAGTCGCCAACTCTCGTACATCGCGGCGAGTAAGAGAAAAACACAGACGATCGCCATGATGAACGTCGGCGCCGGCGGGGGTGCGATCTTCTCCTGGTAAGAGAGCGACGAGTAAGCGAAGCTCATCTCCTTCGGCATCTCGCGTTCGAACACTTCCTCGAGTGCCTTCAGGGCCTGGCCGGATGTGTAACCGCGCGCCGGCGAACCCTGCATCTCCACGGACCGCAGAAGGTTGAAACGCGTCGTGAGTTCGGTTCCGGCGGCGTCTTTGATATTTACCAGCGTCGACAGTGGGACCATTGCGTTCGTGGTCTTCGAACGAACGTAGATCCTGCCGATGTCGCTTGATTTCAGCCGATCAATGGATTCGGCCTGTACGTACACGCGATACAAGCGCCCGAACCTGTTGAAATCGTTGACGAAGGCACCCCCCATCGCAGTCGACATCGTTTGAAAGACTTCATTGACGGGAACGCCAAGTGTGCGCGCCTTCTCTCGGTCCAACTCGACTTTGACTTGTGGGTAATTGGGATCGAAGGGAGTGAAAACGTTACCGATCTCCGGTCGCTGTCGTGCGGCGGCGACGAACACTCTCGCCTTGTCGCCGAGTTCTTCGACGGTCATCGAACCGGTGCGGTCCTGAATCAGGAAGTTGAAACCCGATGCGGCGCCGAATCCGCTCAGCGTCGGAATGTTGAAAGGAAAGATGACTGCTTCAGGAATTGCCGCGAACTGTTTCTGCAGTCCCGCCATGATTCCTTTGACGTGCAAAGCCTCACCGTGCCGTTCTTCCCACGGTTTCAAACGTGCGAACAGTGAACCGTAATTCGGCTGGTACGTGTTGGTCACAACACCGTAGCCGCCAATTGTTTGATACGACTCCACACCGTCAGTCTTTGCCAGGATTTCTTCGACCTGTTTCAGCACCTCGCTGGTGCGGGCGAGAGAAGCGCCGGGCGGGAGTTGAACGTTGACACCAAAAATGCCCTGATCTTC
>DATJKO010000343.1:0-10045 GCA_035491355.1 Pyrinomonadaceae bacterium | reverse complement strand
CGTCTTTCGCGCTACCGTGCCGCGCGCATCGGCGTGGACGTGAACCTGCACACCGGCAAGTGGACGTTCGATCAGGCGGTCAACTATTTCATGGAAGCTGGCGGGCTCGATCGCGAAGCCGCTGAAGGTGAAGCAGCAGGCGCGGCGGCGAGTCCGACGCAGAAGATCACTTACATCACGGGCAAGTGGCAGATCATGCGCCTGCTTGGAAAGTATCGCGACAAGCGCGGCGCGAGTTTTTCATTGGGCCAGTTTCACGACGACCTTTTGAAGAACGGCAGTCTGCCGTTGTCGATTGTCGAGTGGATTCTGCTCGACGATTCTTCCGCCCTGGACCAGGCTTTGAAATGAACTGGAAACCGAGTAATCCCGCGTTTGCGGATGAAGTAAGGCAAAGCTTCGCGAAGCAGTCAATCATGGAACTGATCGGCGGCGAGTTGATTCGTGTCGACCCGGGCGTGGTGGAGATCGAATTGTCTTATCGCGAAGACCTGACACAGCAGGACGGTTATGTTCACGCGGGAATCATCACAACGATCGCGGATTCAGCGTGTGGGTACGCGGCGTACACTTTAATGCCGGCGGAGTCGGAAGTGCTGGCGGTTGAGTTCAAAGTGAATCTAATGCGACCGGCGAAAGGTGAGAAGTTCCTTGCGCGCGCCGAAGTGATGAAACCCGGCAGGACGCTCACTATTGTTCGGGCAGACGTGTTTGTCAGTTCCGCTGGAGAAAAGTGGCAGTTGATCGCGACGATGCTGGGCACGATGATGCGACTGCCGCGACGCCGCGCCTGAGCGAATGTGTCTCATCCATCAAATCGGTGGCGCTTTCACGCGACAGCCCAACGAACTCTCGACGAGGCTGAGTCAAAAAGCCGCCGACCTCATCAAACGCGCTTCCGAAGATATCGATCCACGGCGACTCGTCGATCACCACGTACACATTGCCGGCGTCGGTGCGGGCGGCACGAATACGTTCGTCAACGCGAAGATGCATACGTGGGCCCATCCGTTTCACCGGCTCAAGTTCAAGGTCTACATGAATTCAGCCGGCATCGCTGACGAGCAACAAGGTGACGCGCAGTTTGTCGAGCGACTGACGAGTCTGGTCAGTAACATCGCGAACCACGGCAAACATCGAATACTCGCATTCGACAAACATTACCGGCGTGACGGAACAGCCGATATCGAAAAGACAGAGTTCTACGTTCCTAACGAATACGTGTTTGAACTCGCCGCACGGCATCCACAGATGTTCGTGCCAAACATTTCGGTTCATCCCTACCGGCGCGACGCGCTTCAGGAGCTCGAGAAGTGGGCTACAGCTGGTGCGCGTGTCGTGAAATGGTTGCCAAATGCGATGGGGATCGATCCTTCCGATCCGCAGTGTGACGCGTTTTATCAGAAGCTGAAGGAACGCAATCTCGTGTTGTTGAGTCATGGCGGTGAAGAGAAGGCGGTCGAGGCGGAGGAGGATCAGAAACTCGGGAATCCGCTGTTGTTACGACGTGCGCTGGATCATGGCGTGAGAGTAATCGTCGCGCACTGCGCGGGTTTGGGGACGAATGAAGATCTCGATGACCCGAGCCGGAAACAGGTCGACAATTTCGATCTGTTCATGCGGTTGATGGATGACAAGCGATATCAGGGCTTGGTTTTTGGCGAGACGTCAGCGATGACGCAGTTCAATCGTGCTGGGCGGCCGCTGCGCACGATTCTCGAGCGCGAAGATCTGCACGAGCGCCTCGTTAACGGCAGCGACTACCCGTTACCCGCAGTCAATATGCTGATCCGCATGGCCCCGCTTGTTCGTCGTGGTTACATCACCGCCGAGGAAGGCCAGTCGCTCAAAGAGATCTACAATTACAACCCGCTGCTCTTCGACTTCACGCTCAAACGCTCACTCAAACACCCCGAAACCAGCCGCCGCCTCCCCGCATCCGTGTTCCTGGAAAACCCTGCGCTCGGTGTCTAAAAACCGGCGTGTTATCATCATCACGCAATGTCAGCACTGCGTGATTCATACGGCCGGGCCATTCGCGATCTCCGCGTTTCACTCACGGATCGCTGTAATTTCCGGTGTTTTTACTGCCTGCCGCACGGCGAACCGCCAATCGCGCCAAAAGAGCAGATGCTTTCGTACGAGGAGATCGAGTACGTCTGCGGGATCTTCGTCTCGCTCGGCATCGAGAAGCTTCGGCTGACCGGCGGCGAGCCGATGATGCGTCGCGATATCGAAACGATCATTACCAAGCTCGCAGCATTCAAAAAAGACGGACTCCAGGATCTCGCACTCACAACGAACGGCTACTTCCTTCCCGACCGCGCGCACGGCTTGAAAGCAGTCGGACTTGATCGCGTCACGATCAGTCTCGACAGCTTGAAACGAAACGTCTTCAAGCAGATGACCGGCGTTGACGTGTTAGACAAAGTGCTGGCGGGAATCGCGGCGGCGAAAGACGCCCGACTAGATCCGATCAAAATCAACGCTGTCATTGTCCGCGGTCATAACGAAGACGAAGTCGCCGACTTCGCTGCGTTCTCGCGCGAGTATGACGTAAAGATGCGCTTTATCGAGTTTATGCCGCTGGACTCAGGACACGAATGGTCGCGTGAAGACGTCGTGTCCGGCCGAGAGATTCACGACCGCATCAACGATCGGTTTCCGCTGGTGAAAGTCGATATGAAGCGCGGGTCGGAAACGTCGGCGCGCTATCGATTTGCCGACGGCGGACCCGGCGAGATCGGCATCATCGCTCCGGTTACCGAACCCTTCTGCGGCGCGTGTTCGCGAATTCGGTTGACGTCTGACGGTCAGATTCGCACCTGTCTCTTTTCCACCGTCGAACATTCATTGCGGGACGTTGTTCGGAGCGGCGCGTTGCGGAACGAGATCGTCGAGTTCATAGAATCCGTTGTTTACAAAAAAGAGCCGCGCCATTTCATCAACGATCCGGAGTTTGTCACGCCTTCAAGGTCGATGAGCTTTATTGGCGGCTGATTCTACTTTGGTCGTTTCGTCGATCTGTTTCACTGCCCTTACACCCGTCAATAACGCTCCCTGAATCCACGAAAACCAGGGCGAAAGATGCTCGCCGGCGAAAAAGATGCGTCCATCAGGCGCTGACGCTTCGGCAATCTCCAGCAAGCCGACAAATCCCCACGCGCCGCGCGACCACTCGTCTTCCAGCCAACACTTTGATGTGCCGCGTTCGAAGTTCCCGCGCAGTCCGGTAAAGATGGAGTCGAGCTGATCGACGGTTTCCGCGATGCGCGCAGTTTCCTTCAGCTTCGTGATGCGGTCAGCTTCAGTCGGCCGAGCGTAAGTCATAAGGATGCCGCGTGGTCCAGGCTGGCTCCAGGTCGGCTGCCAAATTTCGATCGCGCCTTGTGTGAAAGCAAAGCCATTCAACCCTTTCGTTTCCCAGAATCGATTCTTCGTTTGCAGGTAGACGCGCGCGACGGCGTCGTAGTGAGTTCGTTTGATGAGGTCTATCTTTCGCGGCGACAGACCGGGAAGCTCGAGCCGGCGCAACACGGAAAACGGAATCGTCGCGAGCACAGCATCTGCCGAAAGGGTCTGCGTGGCTCCGTCTTTTACAAACTTCACTGTTGCTTTCTTCGCGTCCTGTTCGATTCTGACCACCGCCGCGCCATAGTGGATCTTGTCGCCGAGTTGCGCAGCAAATGCTTTCGGCAACAAGTCCATGCCGCCTTTAATCTTTTGCCAGCGTGTGGGATTGCCGCCGAGTTCTTCGCCGTAGTTGTTGGTCATTGCGTCCGTGTAACCGTCGATCGGCACCTCCTGACGCCCGCCAAGATCGAAACGCACGGCTTTCAGATTCGACGGATAGAACGGTTCGAGGGGAAGATTGAACATGTTGACGTACTTGAGCGTGAGACTGTGATTGTCGCGAATGCGTGCCGCGCCCGCTTCCGCGTAGAGGCCGTCGGCGAATGGCTCGCGCAGCGTGAAGACTCGGCCGCCGGGCCGCGGTCGCGCTTCGAGCAGCGTCACATCGTGACCGAGTTTGGAGAGTTCGTATCCAGCAACAAGCCCGGCCATTCCGGCGCCCAGGATGAGCACCTTCTTGGCCGGGCTTCCCAGAACAACTCGCGGTGGAACGAGACCGAGGCCCGCAACCGCGAGACCGCTACGCCTCAAGAACTGACGGCGGTTTAGCATAAGTTACTTCCGATTACACAAACACGGATAACACGAATCTACGGATTCGCCCTTCCTGACTCCGTCCGCGTAGTGCTTCTTGTATTCGGACGAGCTGGCGTCGTCGGCTCTTCCGCCGGCTTTGGCGGCATCTCGGCGGCCGGCAGTCGCGGCAGCATGGTGTCACTCATCGCCAACTGATACACCGACCACGCGACGATCATCGCGTTCTTCTTCACATCCTCTTCGAGAATTCGTTCGTAGGTGTCGAGGTTCGTGTGCCACGTATGCGAGTTGTACTCGATTGGATCCTGGCCCATGCCGATACCCGGCAGACCAGCCTGATTGAACGACGTGTTGTCAGAACCGCCAAGGCGCCGGCTGCGCGACGCAGTAGCGCCAAAGACGCCATCGTCTTTAAATGGCGCGAGGATCTCTCGCATGATGTTTGCCGCTTCGGGCGGACCAAACACCGACGCGCCGCGCACGCGTCCCGTGCCGGAGTCGATGTTGAAATAACCTCCGAACTTCTCGTAACCCGGCTTCTTGTCTTCAAACGAACCGAAGTGTTCTTTGACGTAGGCGATCGAGCCGAGCAGTCCCTGCTCCTCTCCGCTCCACAGCGCAACGCGAATTGTGCGCCGCGGTTTCACGTTGAGCGCCTTCAGAATGCGCGCGGCTTCCATCATGATCGCGCAGCCGATCGCGTTGTCAGTGGCGCCGGTTGCGGCGTGCCATGAGTCGAGGTGTCCGCCAAGCATGATCACTTCGTCGGCCTTGTCGGTCCCGCGAATCTCGCCGATCGTGTTGTAAGACGTCGCTCCTTCCGGATACGTGCGATTGACGATATTAAACTCCAGGGTAACTTCCGTGCCGTCGTTGAGGATGCGCGAGATGCGTCCGAAGTCTTCATTGCTCATGACGACGGTGGGCACGACCTTGCTGAGGTCGAACGATCTGTTATTGAACGCGCGAATCTGGCGAAACTCACGTCCGGCATCGTTGACGCGAACCAGCGCTCCATTCGCTTTGAGAAATGCGTCGAGTTGCTCGTCGACTTGCCGGCCCGTGAGCGGGCGTGGTGCGTTCGGCGCCGGAGTCGGCGTTGGCGACGGAGTTGGGAAGGCAAACGGTCGAGCGGCTTGGCCGTAACGTTGGGCGGCCTGTTCGTCGCTCAGGCGCTTCGCTGGCGGAGTCAGGTTCACCGGGATCACTGTCGGTTTGCCAATCAACACGATGCGGTCACGCACGGCACCCTTTTGGCTGGCGAAGAACGCCGTCAACTGTTCTTGCGATGGGCGCTCGGGGAGAAACAGTTGTTTAGCTGCGGCTGTTACTGTTCCCTTCGTACCAGGTGTCCAGGCGAGTGCTTCGACGACGAGCGCGTCTTTCACCGGCGCGATCAGGTGCGCGGTGAGCCGCTCGTTCGCCCAACCCGGATGGCCGAAGTCCCACGCTTCGAGGTGCGCGTTTTCGAGTCCCCACGCAGTCATCTGTTTCACCGCCCATTCCGCGGCCGCCTTGTGGTTGGGCGAACCGGTCAGGCGCGGGCCGTAAAGGTCAGTGAACATGTGCATAGTTCGCATGATCTGCGAACGTTCTGTCGCTTCCTTGCGGATGCGGGCGAGCGTATCTCCGCTTCCGTCCTGGGCGACGATCGAGACTGGGAAGAACGATAGAGCTAACGCCAGGGTCAGCGATAGCGCGATGAGCCGTTTGAGCATTCGTATTTCTCCGGAAGAGTCTATTAGGTTGGGTCCTAGCGGCGAGATTATACTTTGCTCATGCGATATTGAATAGTTATCGCGTCAAAGCCATTGGCGCAGCTTTCTTTGCGCCTTTGCGGGAAACCTAATCGACCTTCATCAGTACAGCTATCAGTGTTTGGGAGAACCAGATGAGTTCAGCAGTTAAGTCGAAGCCGCAACAAAACTCGCGCCGTGTTTACGTCGACGGCAAATTGACGGGCGTGAGAGTGCCGTTCCGGGAGATCACGCAAGCGCCATCGCGCAACTTTGACGAGAGTTTGGTCACTAACCCGGCGGTGCGTGTTTACGACACCAGCGGGCCGTGGGGCGACAACGACGTTCAGTGCGACGTAACGAAGGGCTTGCCCGGAGTGCGCGGAGAATGGATTCGCGAGCGCGGCGATATAGAGGAGTACGAAGGACGCGAACCAACACCGATCGACGACGGCTATCTGACGTTTGCAGCTGCGAACAAGGCTCGAATCAAAGACGTCGGGAAACTAGAAGACTTTCCGGCACTGCGGCGCACCGTCTTGCGCGCGAAGCCCGGCGCTTGTGTGACGCAACTGCACTATGCGCGCGGTGGGATCATCACTCCCGAGATGGAGTTCATCGCCATTCGCGAAAACATGGGTCGTGAAGCGGCGTGGGATCTCGGCGCCAACGCGCCGCGCGATTCGTTGCTGCATCAACATCGCGGCCAGTCGTTTGGCGCTGCGATTCCGACTTACGTCACGCCCGAGTTTGTTCGTGACGAAGTCGCGCGTGGACGCGCAATTATTCCCGCGAATATCAACCATCCCGAGTCGGAGCCAATGATCATCGGGCGCAACTTCCTGGTGAAGATCAACGCCAATATCGGTAACTCCGCGGTCGCCTCCTCGATCGAAGAAGAAGTCGACAAGATGCGCTGGTCGATTCACTGCGGTTCCGACACGGTAATGGATCTATCGACGGGCAAAAATATTCACGCCACGCGCGAGTGGATCATTCGCAACTCGCCGGTGCCAATCGGTACCGTGCCGATCTACCAGGCGCTCGAAAAAGTCGGCGGCAAAGCGGAGGAACTCACCTGGGAGATCTTTCGCGACACGCTGATCGAACAGGCTGAACAGGGCGTCGACTATTTCACGATTCACGCCGGTGTTCGTCTGCCTTACATTCCAATGACGGCGCAACGCACGACCGGAATTGTGAGCCGTGGCGGATCGATCATGGCGAAGTGGTGCCTGGCCCATCACGAGGAGAGTTTTTTATACACCCGCTTTGGCGAGATCTGCGAGATCATGGCGGCCTACGACGTTTCCTTCTCTCTCGGCGACGGCCTGCGTCCGGGATCGATTGCCGATGCCAACGACGAAGCGCAGTTTGCCGAGTTGGAAACCCTTGGTGAACTGACGAAGATCGCCTGGGAACGGGATTGCCAGGTGATGATCGAAGGTCCTGGTCACGTGCCAATGCACCTGATCAAGGAGAACATGGACAAGCAGCTCGAGACGTGTCACGAAGCACCGTTCTACACGCTTGGCCCACTCACGACCGACATCGCTCCCGGCTACGATCACATCACGTCCGCGATTGGCGCCGCGATGATTGGCTGGTACGGAACCGCAATGCTTTGTTACGTCACACCGAAGGAGCATCTCGGGTTGCCTAACAAGAAGGACGTGAAAGACGGCGTGATCGCGTACAAACTCGCGGCACACGCGGCTGATTTGGCGAAGGGACATCCGGGCGCGCAGTATCGCGACAATGCGTTGTCAAAGGCGCGCTTCGAGTTTCGTTGGGAAGACCAGTTCAATCTGTCACTCGATCCGGAAGTGGCGCGTGAGTATCACGACGAAACGCTGCCGCAGGAGGGCGCGAAGCTGGCGCACTTCTGCTCGATGTGCGGCCCACATTTTTGTTCGATGAAGATCACTCAGGACGTCCGTGAGTACGCCGCGCAGAAGCAGATCGACGAGCAGACGGCGTTGGATGCCGGGCTGAAAGAAAAGGCCCGCGAGTTTGTGGAGGCGGGCAGCGAGATTTACCGCCGGTAACCACAAAGAGGCGCAAAAGACACAAGAGGCACAAAACAGGAACTCTATGCGGGAAACACAAAACTACTACTCACCTTGTTGTAATGCCTTGTGCCTCTTGTGTCTGTTGTGCCTCTTTGTGGCTACTCTTTAATCAATTCCACCGCCTTCAAAACGCGTGCGATACCGCGGTTGATGTGCGCGCCGAGCGCGAACAAACCGAGCACGACGATCGAGTAGCAGCTTACCGTCGAGATCAAGAGCAACAGGTGCAGGCGGTTCGAGAGATCAGCCATCAGGATGAAGCTCAAGATAAATGCGACCTCAACACCCCCCGCGCCAATGAATGCGAGTTTGAAATATCGCTCGCTCCGATCGACTCGCGCCAGTGCCGCGGCCCTCACTTCGTCAAGTTTTACTCTTTGTGCCATGACCAAACCTCCAGATCAGTTACTTTTTCAACCCATAAACAACCATCGTCAAAAGAACGGCGAACTCGAGAATCGCAAAGACAATCACCACGTGCTTGAACTTCATGTTTCCAACCTCCTCCTCAAACTTTCCAACCCGTATGCGAGGCGCGACTTAACTGTCCCAACCGGAATGTCCAACACCGCCGCCGTCTCCGCTAACGACATCTCATGCAAGTAATAAAGCGCAATCACGGCCCGGCTCGCGGGCGACAGTTCACCGACCAGCTCCGGCAGACGCTTAACCAACTCCGGCGAATAAACCGGCTCGGCCGCCGACACAACATTCAGCACACCCTCGTCTCTGACCTGATCGGTCCACGATCGCTCTCGCTTCAGATATCGAAACGACTCGCGCGTCGCAATCTGGTAACTCCACGCGCGAAACGCCTGCGGCTCTCGCAACCAGCGAAGCTTTCGGTAGATCCGGATAAACACCTCCTGAAGAATGTCTTCCGCGAGATGTTTGTCGCTGACCAGGCTGACGATGTAACGAAAGAGCGGCTCCTGCACGCTCTTGAAGAGCTCGTCCAGGGCCTCTCGGCTCCCGGACTGCGCTTGCAACACCCACCAGCTTTCCTGCTCCGATGCTGCCTTAACGGCCATTCGACTATTATGACCCGCGAAAGCGGGACTCGGTTCGGATCGGGCGAGAAAAAAGACGCGGTGGAAGAAGACGCGGTGAAAGAGTCACCGCGTCGCTCCGTCACCGCGTCTTCTTCCACCGCGTCCCCGCGTCTCCGCGTCTCCGCGTCTCCGCGTCGCTCCGTCACCGCGTCGCTCCGTCACCGCGTCGTCCCTGCGTCAAATCAACACTACGAGGTGTATCCGGCCATGCGTCTACTAACGTGCCTGCTCCTGACGACATCGCTCCTGGCGCCGTTCGCTAACGCGCAGCGTCGCTTTGCCGAAGGGTCTGTACCGCCGCCGAAGTTTGCCGATCCGCAACGCAAACAGAAACTCGCAGCGGCCTTTCCGGAGATCGAGAAACTCTTCAAGGCCTACGTCGAACGGTCAAACATGCCTGGCGCGGTGATGGGCATCATCATCGACGACGAGCTTGTTTGGTTGAAGACGGCTGGCGTTCGTGAGACTAACGACAAGGCCCCAGTCACGCCCGACACTGTCTTTCGCATTGCCTCGATGACGAAGAGTTTCACCGCGATGTCGATACTCAAGCTGCGCGATGAAGGCAAACTGTCGCTGGACGATCCCGTCTCGAAGTACATCCCGGTCTTTGCAGATCTGCCTTATCCGACGAAAGACTCGCCCGCGATCACCATTCGTCATCTGCTGACGCACTCCGAAGGTTTTCCGGAAGACAATCCGTGGGGCGATCGTCAGTTGGCCCAGACCGACGAAACAGTGCGTGCGTGGATTCGAGCCGGCATTCCGTTTTCAACATCGCCGGCGACTGGTTTCGAGTATTCAAACTACGGTTTCGGACTGCTCGGGCAGATCGTGACCAAAGCCTCCGGTAAGGACTATGCCGAGTACGTTCGCGACAACGTCCTCAAGCCGCTCGGTATGAATTCCTCGACATTCGATATGTCAGCGGTGCCGAAAGAGCAGATCGCGCTTGGTTATCGCTGGGAAGACGGTGCGTGGAAAGCAGAGCCGATACTCGCGCATGGTTCGTTTG
>DATJKO010000342.1:0-3390 GCA_035491355.1 Pyrinomonadaceae bacterium | reverse complement strand
GGCAACCGTTGTTTCCCGAGAAGAGCGTGGTGGAAGTTCCGATCACGCACGTGACGAACGGCGTTCATGTGCCGACGTGGGCGTCGCCGCTGCTGCGTTGGGTGTTCGAGAAGTACGTGGGCCAGGATTGGGACGCGAAGCTGCTGGACCAGGACGCGTGGAGTGAGGCGGTAGCGCGGATCAGCGACGAAGATCTGTGGTTCATTCATTCACGAATGAAGGAACGGCTGATCGCGTTTGTCCAGAATCGTGCACCGCTAACGGCGATGTCGTTCGATCCGTCGGCGCTGACGATCGGGTTTGCACGCCGGGTAGCGGGTTACAAACGTTGGTCGCTGTTATTGACGGATCGTCAGCGCTTGTCGCGTCTGATGAACAACGAGGAGCGGCCGGTGCAGTTCATCTTTGCCGGGAAGGCGCACCCGCAGGACGAAGGCTCCAAGAAGGTGCTGCAACAGTTGGCTCAGTGGAAATACGATCCCGCCGCGAGCCGGCGCGCCGTGTTTCTGGAAGACTACGATCAGGAGATCGCGCGTCAGTTGGTCCAATCGGTTGATGTTTGGCTGAACGTTCCGCGCCGGCCGCAGGAAGCTTCGGGAACGAGTGGACAGAAGGTTGGAATCAACGGCGGACTGAACTTGTCGATTCTCGATGGTTGGTGGCTGGAGGGTTACGAGGGGAGTAACGGTTTTGCGATTGGCAATGGAGCGGAGAGTGGCGAGGTGGCCCAGATTGACGCGGCCGACGCCGAGTCGCTTTATCGCGTGTTGGAGCAGGAGGTTGTGCCGCTATACTACTCTCGCGAGCAGGGCCTTCCGCGCCAGTGGATCGCGATGATGCGACGGGCAATTCAAACGCTCGCGCCACAGTTCAACAGCAATCGTATGGTCGAGGAGTACGCCCGAAAAATTTATCCTTAAAATCCGTGTTTCTCCCCGAGCACGGATGCGGGATCGGTGGTTGCTGCTGTGTTAGACTACACACCCCGTTTTGGTGTGGAGTTTATTTAAGTCCCGAATGAAATACTGCACCGCCTGCAACGAAAAATACGACGACAGCGTGAGCTTCTGTGCGATAGACGGAGAGGTCCTCGAGGCTGATCCCGCGTCGATCGTCAATACCGTGCTCGACGGCCAGTACCAGATGGAAGCGCTGTTGGGCAAAGGCGGTATGGGCGCGGTCTATCGCGCGCGACACATCCTGCTCGGCGATCGCGTGGCGATCAAAGTGCTACCCCCGGAAGTGCGGAACAACGCAGAGTGGCTGCGACGATTCCGACGCGAAGGGCAGGCCGCCCGCCGTTTTCGTCACGCCAACGCCGTCACCGTTTACGATCTCCGCACCGCCGCCGACGGCACGATCTACATGGTGATGGAGTACGTCGAGGGGCACACGCTCGACCTCGCCATCAAGACACGCGGACGGTTCTCAGCCGCGGAAGCCTTTGAGGTTCTGACGCCGATCATGAGCGTCCTCGACACCGCCCACTCTATGGGTGTCGTGCATCGCGATCTCAAACCGGAAAATATCATGATCGGAAAGGCCGAGAACGGCCCCCCGGTCGTCAAACTTCTGGATCTCGGCATCGCCAAACTTCGCGAAATTGCGGGCGCCGAGAGCGCTGGAAACACAGCGCTCACGATGGCCGGACAGGTGCTCGGCACTCCCTATTACATGTCGCCCGAACAGTGGGGCGAGATCCCGCGCGACGGCAATGAAGAGATTGACGGACGCGCTGATATCTACAGTCTCGGTCTCGTCTTTTACGAAATGATAATTGGACGGCGCTGCTTTTCAGGCAAGACCCTGCATGAGTTGCGACGCGAGCACGTGGCGACCCAACCGCAGCCATTACATGAAGTGGCGCCCGACGTACCCCGGGGGTTTAGCGATGCTATCGAACGCGCGACTGCGAAGGACCGTGCCGACAGACAGTCGACGGCGTCGATGCTGGCGACGGAGTTGCGCGCAGCTTTGGAGTCGGCGCCCGCTCCGCAGAACGGTGGCCAGTCGCCATCGTTAATGGAAACGGTTGCGATCACAGGTGAGTCGAACACGAAGTCGGACGTTAACGCGCCCACGATGATCACGATGGACGGTGCTTCGCCGACGTCGGTGCAGGCGGATCGCGCGGCGTCAACAAATGCAGCGACTGTGTTCGAACCAGCTCCGCCGCCGGCGACTCCTGCTCCACCGCCTGTCGTCCGCGCAACGCCACCTGCGCCAGCTCCGAACGTCCCGGCAGCGACAGTTGCCGAATCGGCCGCGATGCCGTCCGTCGTGACGGTGCCGCAGATTCCGAGTTCCACCGGAGCGCTTCCGCAAACCGTGGCGCCAGCGAGCGGGTCGAAGAGCCGGGCTGGATTGTTCGTGATTGCCGCTGTTCTGGTAGTTCTGGTTTTGGGAGGTGGAGTCGCCGGGTTTTTCGTCTGGAATAGTTTGAAGTCTAAGAGCGTCGCGACCACTGGCCCAGGCACTACTCCGAGCACCACCGCCCCTGCTCCTCCGCGCGAGATCACGAGTTACTGGCTGGAACTACCTCCGGCAACTCGCGGCGGCAAATCAAATAGAGTTGCCGCCCTGGTGCCGCTGGCGTCGGGACAGAAGCTGAAGTTTCATTTCGTTTTCAAGGAAGACGGTTACCTGTACATATTTGGGCCAGGCGCCAACAATCAATCTACGGCGTTTCTGACGACGAAGCCGTTACCGGATACCGGTGTGACGAGCAATAGGGTGGTCCAAGGGCAAGACTTCAGTTTTCCCCAGGGCGAAGGCAACGATTTGAACCTCGACAAAAGTCCCGGCACAGATACATTCACGATTATCTTTTCAAAAACCGCTTTGACCTCGCCGGCCTTTCTGAGCGAACCTGTCACTGGCAAGGCATTGAGTGCTGCAGGACAGGCCGAACTGAAGGATTTTGCCGCCAAATACCAGCAAAAACCGCCGCTTACCGAACACGACGAATCAACTGCGGGCGCGCCAGCCATGCGCGTCAAGGTGCCGCCGGACCAGACCGGCAATCCGATCGTCTTTGACATCCGTATTCAGCACAACTAGGCCCCTGGATGGGTCTCGTACAAGGAGAATTTCGTGATGCGATTGAGTGCGATTCTTTTCGGGTTAGTTTTCATGTGCGCGGCTCTCGCCGTCGCGCTTCCGCTGCAGGACGGCGATGACGTTCGCGGCGCGTTTCTCACTTCACGGCCCAAGGACAAACCGGCATCGTCGAATTCGTCAACCAGACCGTCGAGAAGACGACCAAAAGCCGGCCCCACGCCAACCAAGTCTCCTGAAAAGAGCGGCGGCTCTACCGGTTCCACCGGTTCAACGGGAGGTTCAAAAGGCTCAACCGGTACGACACCAAAAAAACCTGACGCGCGGCCGGTC
>DATJKO010000341.1:0-1698 GCA_035491355.1 Pyrinomonadaceae bacterium | reverse complement strand
CGGGCTACCTCCGGCGCCGTTCATTAGTGAGAACACAACTCCACTCTGCCGCGGCAGGCGAATGGGCAAAGGCTGATCCGACGACGTCTTCTTGCGCGGCGTCTGGTCGTCATCAGACCTGAACGGCGGACGAGGAGTCAGCGCGCCAGTCGGCTTCTCTAATTTGCGGAGATAAAAGTGCGGATTAATTGGTTCGCCATAGAGGTTGCGAATCTCGAAGATTAGCTCTACGGGCAACGCGGCTGTGCCGATACTCGCCAGCGTGTCGGCTCCCTCGACTGGCAGTGAGTTGCCCAGCGGGTTCAGAAGGCCTGTTGCGAATATTTTGTCGAGCGTCTCCGTTATTTTCTCGTCAACGCGCTTCTTCGCATCAGTCTCTGAGATACCTTTGTTCCACTCTGCCAGGAGTACGTCTTTCAGAAGCATGGTCGAGTCTGCTGGCTCGATGATGTAATAAAGGACCTTGTGAGTTTTTGTATTGTCGCCGCGCCATGCGTTGAACTTAGTGAATATTAATTCGTGCAACTTTGGCTCAATATCACCGCGCGCGATGTTGCGGTAAACAACTCGACCCGGAGGTAATTCGCTGAACCCAGACTGGATGCCTTTTTCTTTCGGATAGCCCGGATTGAAAAATGTCTGCATCTCCGCGGACCAATTACCGGGCACTAGTACGAGCTCGAGGTTTCCTACGACGGGCGCACCGTCATTGCTCGTTTTCCGAAAGACTACAAAGCCATCGAATAAGGCCTTCAGGACAACGGGTCCGTTATTGACCAACACATACATGCTGCTGTCCGGCTGCGCACGAAGCGTCATGTTCGATTGCCACTCGACGGGATCTGAAAACCAGGTCGCCATAAGAATCTCCTCAACGTAAACTTGTTTGACCGGACAAACCGATGGGCCGGCAACGAACGATTCGCGAAATCTGCGATTCGATTTCCGAGCTCGCACCACCCTGGCCCACTATCCGCACTGCACTCAGGCAGTAGAAATAATCCTGGCCCGGTTCGACGGACTCGTCAGCAAACTCCAACGGCAAACTATCGACGAGGCGCTCGACACCTTTCGCGTCGCGGAAAACGATCGTCACTTCAGTGCCGACCGGCAGGGCGCTAAGCCCATAGAGCGTTGCGCCGTATCCGTCGTCGTCAGAAAGCATCACCGCACGTGTACCGGCTTGCGCCCAGAAGTTGATCGCACCTGGCGGTTGGTTATGCGGCGGCGACGCCAGGGGATTTGCCTGGTCACGCCGGTACACGCCGACGATCTGTTGCACTCCGCCGGCGTAACGAAGACGCGTCGTGCCTTCGACGGTGACCACGATCCGTCTGAGCGACGGTACGGTCTCGCGAAGCAACATCGATCGCGGATCGGTCGCCCCGGCGTGATCAGTTCGGTAAAGATTGAATCTGCTGACTTCGCTCGGATGAGTGAACGTCCAGCGCACGAGCACACGGTGATCGCCGCTTAGCACGCGCGTAATGACAGGAGCATCCGGCGGTCGCACGTCAGGACAGGAAACCACCGGCGTCGCCAAACTAAGCAGACTCGGGTTCTGCGCGGCGTCGACGTTGGCGGCACGATAGAAGTAACGGTTCTTCAACAAACCCTCGACAGTGTCGACGTACGCGAGCAGCGCCGTTGACGCGAGTGGGTTGTTGGGATCGCCGAGTTGAAAACTGTCAGGATCGT
>DATJKO010000340.1:0-2545 GCA_035491355.1 Pyrinomonadaceae bacterium | reverse complement strand
GGGTCGATCCTCGTCGGCAAGAAATTTGGCCAGGACGGGCGGTTCAATACTTTCGGTAACCTCGGCATGGCAATTCTTACCGCGCCGACCGAACTCTTCTCGCAGAACGACGTGATCACTTACGGTCTCGCCGGCATCTTCCGCATCAACAAACAGTTCAGTGTGGCGGGCGAGGTCAACGGCCGTCAGAACACGCGTCCCGGCAATGGCCCACTCGGCACTGAGTCGATGGCCGAAGCGCGGATCGGTATGCAGATTCGCGCCTCCGGATTACGTTTCGATTTTGCGGGCATCAAGGGTCTCACCAGCTTCAGTCCAAATTCAGGATTTACAGTTGGAGTCACTTACGACACACCGGCCGTCTTCGCGCCTGTTAAGTAACCAGGAACTATATGGTCGACTGGTTATGGCGGGTGGCACAGTGGTTGGAAGTAAACGTCATCAGTTTGCCGATCTACATCGCCGCCCCCGCGATGATCGTCATTGGCGCGCTCGACTCGTCGCTGCTCTCGCTTCCTGAAATCAACGACTATCTTGTTGTCGGACGTTGTTTCAAGTACCCGTCTGCCGCATTTTATTTTCCACTGTTCGCGGCGATTGGATCAGTTGTCGGTTGCAACATCCTTTACTCGATCGTGCGGCGCGGTGGACAAGCCGTGTTGCGCAAGCGCTTCAAATTGTCGCAAATTCAGCGCGTCGAGAAAGCATACGAACGGTTTGGGTTTCTGGCGATTGGTATTCCGGCGATCCTCCCGCCGCCGTTGCCGTTCAAGATATTCGTTGCGACCGCGGGCGCGCTCGAGTATCCGCGTTGGAAGTTTCTACTGACGGTGATGATCGCGCGATCGTTCCGTTACTACGTTGAAGGCATACTCGCGGTGTTCTACGGCCGGCGCGTGTTGCTGTTCCTGAAAGACAACGGGCTGATCATCATCAGCATCGTTGGAGCGCTCGTACTTATCGGCGTTATCGTGTATTTGATAGCTAGTCGTCGCCGGACCGTCGCGCCAGTCGCGAATGCTGAAGAACCACCGGTTGACTCGGAAAGGGTAGTTGATTGAAGTCTTTTATTTCCCCCATTACTAAAGGCCTCGGACGCGTGTCCGAATATCTGATCACGTTCGGCGCGTTTGGCCTGTTTCTCGTCGCATTGCTCGACTCGACCTTTGTGCCGTTGCCGAGCAGTGCGGACGCGCTGATGCTCCTGTTAACCACGGCGCACCCGAGCTGGATGGTGCTCTACGCATTCATGGCGACGGCGGGATCAGCGCTCGGTTGCTGGATCCTCTACCTCGTTTCACGCCGCGCCGGAGCGCGCGCGTTGCGCCGGTTCTCCGAAGCGAAACAGAAACGCGTTAAGGATTTAATCGAGCGTTACGACATGGCGGCGGTGTTGGTCGCCACGTTGTTGCCGCCGCCGTTTCCGTTCAAGTTGTTCGTCGTGACGGCAGGCGTGTTCCGGTTCAGTCTGCTGCGGTTCATGATCGCGATCGTCATCGGTCGCGCGTTTCGTTTTCTGCTGGAAGGGTATTTGGCGGTGCGTTACGGCGCTGAGGCGAAAGCGATACTCGCGCAGTATTACCCGTGGATCGGGTTAGGTCTCGCGGTGGCGATTTTGATTTCCGTGTTGTCGTCGGCGTCGTTAAGAAAACTCAGATCAGCCAGATCTTTGACGCCGTGAGTTTCTTCCAACTTCGCTAGCAGGTGAATGAATATCTCGGCGGTCGCGAGTGCGTCGCAACCGGCGCGATGCCTGCTGGGAATCGTGATCGAGAAGTGCTCGGCTATTGTGTCGAGACGGTGATTCAGTAATCCCGGTAAGACGCGGCGTGAAAGTTTCACCGTGCAAAGGTGCGGGTTCACCATGCGATGTCCGGGATAGACACGCGAGATCTCGTGATTCAAGAAGTTAGTGTCGAAGTTTGAGTTGTGCGCGATGAGGACTGAGTCGCTCACGAAGTCGAGCCATTGCGGCGCCAGCTCGGCGAAGACAGGCGCGCGTTTCACCATGTCGTTTGAGATTCCGGTCAGCGAGGCGACGAAGCGCGGAATAGGGATCTCGGGATTGACGAGTGATAGAAAGTTATCGACGATGCGTCCGTGGCGAATTCGATAAGCGCCGAGTTCGATGAGTCGATTGGGTGGCGTCCTCGCGCCGGTCGCTTCAACGTCAACGACGACGAAATCAAGGTCCTTTAACAGACGCGACTGCCGGTCGTCCTGCAGTAGTTCGACTGTGTAGTTCTCGATCTTGAAACGGCGATCGTTGCGGATCAGATCGGCGACCAGCAGGCCCGCGAGTTCATCGTCGACGTGGGACAGTTTGAAGACCGCGTCAACAATCTCAGTAGCGGCGGCGCGTCCGCCGGAGCCGGTGAGAAGATCGATTGTGTCCTGAACGAGCGTCGAGTCAGAAACTAGATTGGGATAAGGCGGCATTCGGGCTTGGATTGTAGCATGCCGCCTGACCGCGAGGTGAACAATTGAACGCTGAAGAGGTGATTAATCAATTCAGAGAGACCGAGGCGCTGCTCGAAGGTCACTT
>DATJKO010000339.1:0-4451 GCA_035491355.1 Pyrinomonadaceae bacterium | reverse complement strand
CAATGCTGACCGGCGTATTGTTTGGATTCGTACCAGCGTGGCGCGCAACCAGTTTGGACTTGAGTACGACACTCAAGCAAAGCAGTCGCACCACCGGCCGGGTCTCGCGTTTGAGCAAAGCCCTGCTCATCACGCAGGTGGTAGTCTCAGCGTTGTTATTGGCCGGCGCGGGACTATTCATTCGCACGCTCTACAATCTGAAACGAATCGAGCTCGGCTTCAACCAGGAAAATCTGCTGGTTTTCCGGTTGCAACCTGACCAGGGTGGTTACAAAGACGAACGGCTGTTGCGGTTTTACCAGCAGCTCTTCGAGCAGTTGGACCAAACGCCGTCGGTACGCGGGGCCACGTTCGCACGCATCGCGCCCATCTCAAACGACAACTGGTCTACCGGCTTCCTCTTACCCGGCGAAACGCTGGAAACCGCACCGCCGCGTGACACCATGCGACAGACTGTGCGCGAAAACTATTTCGCGACGATGGAGATCCCTTTCCTGCGCGGACGCGAGTTCACCGCGCATGACGACTCCAACGCACCCGCGGTCGCGATCGTCAATCAAACCTTCCAGCGCACGTTCCTTCCCAACGAAGACGTGCTCGGCAAACACATCACAGTCGACGATGAGAATCACCAAGTGGAGATTATCGGCGTGGTCGCCGACACAAAATACAGGTGGCAACGCGAGCAAAATCAGCCCTTGCTCTACACAACCTGGCGGCAGGAAGCTGCAAATGTTGGCGAGATGAATTTCGCCCTGCGTACCACCGGTGATCCCACTGCTCTCGCAGACCAGGTGCGTGTAGTGGTCCACAAGCTCGACGGTGATTTGCCGGTCACGCAGATCGGGACACAAACAGCGCGGGCCGACGCCGCACTCGGCCAGGAGCGATTGTATGTACGTCTCTTGAGCTTCTTTGGCATACTCGCACTCGTACTCGCAGCGATCGGGCTGTTCGGTGTGCTGGCATATTCAGTCAGCCAACGGACGAGAGAGATCGGCGTTCGCATGGCGTTCGGTGCGCAGGTGGCTCAAGTCACACGCATCGTGATCTGGCAGGGGATGAAGTTGGTGCTGCTGGGACTGGCGCTCAGTGCGTTGATCGGTTATGTGTTGCAGCGCCTGCTTCAGAGCCAGTATTTCGGACCGGATAGCTGGGGTCCGCAGATGGCCCAACTGCTGTACGGAGTCGAGATTATTGATCCTTTGACGTTGATCGTCATCGCGGCGATGCTCATGCTGGTGGCGTTGCTCGCTTGTTGGCTACCGGCACGCCGGGCTGCGAGAGTCGATCCGTTGGTCGCGCTCAGATATGAATAAAAGTTCAACTCGTTATTGATGAATCCCTTCAGGTACATCTCTCTTGGGTTTTTACTCGCATTAGCGGCAAGTCTGGCAGACGCGCAGGTGACTGAGAGCGGAAAGATTCACTTCTATGACTACAAAGAGCTCCGCGGAGAAGAAACCTATCAGATTACTCAGTCCGCAAATGGTGAACTGACTGTTGCGGCCAGAACGGAGTTGCCGGGTATCGACCAGGAGAACAAGCTGCTTCTCAATCTAACGCTACACACAACGAAAGACTTCACGCCGCGTAGTTTTTCGATCAAAGGTCCAACACTGCTGGAGATCGACGAAGACACCTCGGTCAACATACAAAACACCAGCGCAACCGTTCGCGACCGCGGTCAGAACACTTCGGTCCAGTTGCCGCGCACCTTCTTCACGATGAGTGGCTACTTGCCGCTCACGCTGGAAATGATGCTCGTGCGTTACTGGCTCGCTCACGGGCGACCGGCATCGATTGCGCTCTTGCCTGTCGGTGAAGCACTCATCGAACTCCGCGGGAAAGACTCCGTGACGATTTCCGGCAAGCAAATCGAGCTAACTCGGTACCACTTGAGCGGAAAAAACTGGCGTGGAGGTTGGGCGCGACAGACGTTGTGGTTGGACCAGGAAAACCGCCTGGTGGCGGCGGTCAATCTCGGCAGCGAAATCGAAACCGATCTCTACGCATTTCGCGAGGGCTATGAATCGTCGATCGTGTTTTTCCTAAAACGAGCAGTCGACGATGCGATCGAACGACTCACACAACTGGCAAATGAGTTGAGTCCAAAACGAACCTCTCCGCTCGCATTGGTTGGCGGGACCTTGATCGACGGCACCGACAAACCACCTGTGCCCAATGCAGTGGTGCTGATCGATGGCGATCGCATCGTCGCTGCTGGTGCTCGGTCCGCAATCGATATTCCAAAAGGCGCTACGATCGTCGACGTCACTGGAAAGTTTCTGGTGCCCGGACTGTGGGACATGCACGCGCATCTCTATGAGACCGAATTTGGTCCGACGTATCTCGCCGCGGGCATCACTTCCGCCCGCGACGTCGGCAATGACATCGAGTTTGCTACCGCCTTGCGCGATGCGGCCAAAGAAAGGCGCGGCCTAGGGCCACGAATGATCCTCGCCGGTTACATCGACGGAAAGAACGAGTACCACTCGTTCGACGTTCAGGTCGAAACTCCGGACGAGGCGCGTGCCGCCGTGCAGCGCTACAAGAACGCCGGCTACGAATACATAAAGATTCGCGACAACGTGAAGCCGGAAACGCTGAAAGTGATCTGCGGGGAAGCACATCGACTCGGAATGAGAGTCACGGGCCATGTGCCGAATGGCATGAACGCGCTTCAGGCCGTCGAAGCGGGCATGGATGAGATTAGTCACCTCAGCTATGTCGAGACTGGATTCTTTCCGAAGCTTGAGCGAAACAGTCTCGCGCTCAGGATCAACTTAAATGCTCCCAACGTCGCGAATGCGCTGAAGTTCTTCAAGGAACACGGCACCGTTGTCGATGCAACTGATGCAGTGCTCGAATTGATGCTGCGCCCGCTGAACGTTCCGATTGAAACTTTCGAACCTGGATTCAGCAAGGTTCCGGCGGAATTAATAGTGCAGATAAACAAGAAAGGCAAATCGCCCGATCAAGCCGAAGTACTGCGGATGGTTGTCGATGTGTTACTGAAAGTTACCGGGGCTTTACATCGAGCGGGAGTCCCGATCGTCGCCGGGACCGATGTAGGCGTGCCCGGTCACACCTTACATCGAGAGCTCGAGTTTTACGTCAAAGCAGGGTTCACGCCGTTGGAAGCGATTCAGGCGGCGAGCATAGTGCCGGCGCGAGTGACGAAACTTGATCGAGAAGTCGGCACCCTCGAGACCGGCAAACGCGCAGATGTTGTCATCGTTGACGCAAATCCACTCGACAACATCAGCAACATTCGGAAGACCCGGTTTGTAGTAACACAGGGCCGGCTGTTTGATTGCGCCAAACTCTGGCAGAGTGTGGGCTTCAAACCTTAGCGATTCGCGACACCTTCCAACTCAACCCTACTACGACGATCGCGCGCGACTAAATCGACGGCTACTCGTATCTCAGCGCAATTAGTGGATCGACCTTCGCCGCGCGACGCGCCGGAATGTAGCACGCCAGCAAGGCGACGACGCTCAGAATCCCGATCACACTGACGTAAGTCAGCGGGTCAGTGGCCGTTATCTCGAACAGCAACGTGCGCATCAGTCGCGTCAGCGCAAATGCTCCGATCAATCCGATGACGGTGCCGATCAGCAACATGACGACACTCTGTTTGAGGACCAGTCGTAGGACGTGAAGCGGTCGCGCACCCAGCGCCATTCGCACGCCGATCTCCTGCGTACGTTGCGCCACTGAATAAGCCATGACGCCGTAGATTCCAATCGCCGCCAGGAATAACGCGATCGCTGAGAACGTCGCGAGCAGTAACGCGAGGAAGCGTGGTTGGACCATCGACTTCGATACCAACTCATCCATCGACCAAAGATTATAGACGGGTAGGCTGGGATCCAATTCGCGAACCGTATTGCGAATCGAGCCTTCCAGCGCCGTGGAATCATTCGCGCCCCGAACGACGAAACTTACGTTCGACCCGAGGAACTGTTCAGCCGCTTGGCGAACCTGGAAGTAGAGTTCGGGACCCGCCGGCTTATCCATGCCGGCATTCTTCGTATCTTCAACAACGCCAACGATCGTGCACCACACCTTTGGATCGCCAAACCCCGGATTGACACGCCGGCCCAGTGGACTTCCCGTCCAGAATCTTTTCGCGAGCGCCTGGTTGACGATTACGACTGGCATCGAGTTTGGATTCTCGTCCTGACGTTCAAAAGTACGCCCTTCCAACAACCGGATCTTCATCGTCTTGAAGTAGTCGTTACCAACGACATTCCAGTAGTAGACGTTCTGCGCCGGGCTGTCGGGTGTTTGTTGGTAACCTTCCACCTCGGTGTCGTTAGCGTTGATGCGACGCAGCGGAGGTAGTCCACTTGCGATCGAGACCCCGGTTGCACCCGGAATCGTGCGGAGTTTCTGATCGAGCGCGTCTACAAATTGTTGGCGTTCAGCCGTCTTGTATTTAACTG
>DATJKO010000338.1:0-2829 GCA_035491355.1 Pyrinomonadaceae bacterium | reverse complement strand
ATCACGCTCGCCTTTTGGCTCGGCCGCGGCAAGACGACTTGCGCGGACGCAGAAACGGCGAGGCAGAGGACGAACATGGAGGCGAAGATGGCTATGCTGCTACGTTTCAGGGAACTCATTGTCTGGCTTTCTCCTCGTGATGGGTTTGCCGCATGATACAATCCGCCTAACGACAATTCAATCCGTCCGCTTTTGCAGGATTCTAATCTGTCAATCTGTGTTGCTCGCTGTGCGCTCTGCCAATTCGCCCGCTTGGAGGATCGTAAGATGTTTAGCCGCATCTCGCCCGCCGTATTCCGTCTCGGTCTGCTTTTAATTCTGCTTGCTGTTTCCGGTTATGTCGCCACGACATTTGTCGAAGCGCAAAACGGACACGGCGGACAAACTCGATTGCTGCGAACTCCCACTGTCAGCTCAACACAAATCGGATTCGCTTACGCGAACAACATCTGGGTCGTCCCACGCACCGGCGGCAGCGCGCGCCGGCTCACAAGTTTTCAGGGACAAACATTCAACCCACACTTTTCACCTGACGGTAGATGGATCGCTTTCAGTGGCGAGTACGCCGGCAACACGGACGTGTACATCGTTCCGAGCGAAGGCGGCGAGCCGAAGCGTTTGACGTGGCATCCGAGCGCGGATTCCGTCGAAGGCTGGACGCCAGACGGTCGCTCGGTTCTGTTTGCCTCGTCGCGCGCGAGCTGGGCGCCCAGTGGAGCGCCGCGCTTTTGGACAGTGCCGGTCGAAGGCGGTGTAGAAGAGCCGATGGCGATACCGCGCGGCTACCAGGGAAAGATTTCCGCTGACGGCACGCGCATCGCCTATCGCATGAACAACTCGTGGGACGAAGAGCGCCGCAACTATCGTGGCGGACAAAACCGTCCGATCTGGATCGTCGATCTGAAGTCTTACGATCTCGTTTCACCGCCGTGGACTGATTCGAAAGACACGATGCCGGTTTGGGTTGGAGACTCGGTCTTCTTCATCTCCGATCGCGACGGCGTAGCAAACGTCTGGGAGTTTCAAACCAAAAGCCAAAAGCTGGCGCAGATCACAAAGTTTACAGACTTCGACGTGAAGTCGATGGACTCCGGCCCAGGGACCGTCGTGTTCGAGCAAGCCGGATACGTTCACGAGTTGGATCCGAAGAGCGGTAAGGAAAAGATCGTCAGCATTATCGCCACCGGCGACTTTCCGTGGATGATGCCGAACTGGGAAGACGTTTCCAGCCGCATCACGAACATGGCAGTGTCGCCGACGGGCAAACGCGTCGTCGTCGAAGCACGCGGCGAGATCTTCACGATCCCGGTGGACAAGGGCGACGTTCGCAATCTGACGCACTCGAGTGGTTCCGCGGAACGCGATCCGGCATGGTCGCCGGACGGCAAGTTTGTTTCGTACTTCAGCGACAAGTCGGGCGAGTACAAGCTCGTGATCGAAGCGCAGGACGGACTTACGCCGCCGCGCGAGATCACGATTGCCAAACCGACGCGCTACTACACACCGTCATGGTCGCCGGATTCGAAGAAGCTGCTGTTCACGGACACCAACCTGAAAGTGTGGGTGCTCGATATCGCCAGCGAGCAGGCAAAGATCGTGGGCAACGATCCGTGGATGGTGCCGCAGCGCACGATCAATCCCACGTGGAGTCCGGATTCGAAGTGGGTCGCTTACGCGGGCCGTTTGCGTTCGTTGTATCACGCGATCTTCGTGAGCAACGTCGAGACGGGCGAGTCGAAGCAGATCACTGATGGTTTGGCGGATGCGATTTGGCCGACGTGGGACGCGAGTGGAAAGTATCTGTGGTTCCTCGCGTCTACCGATTTCGGTTTGCGGTCGCAGTGGTTGGACATGACTTCTTACGATCGCGAGGAGAATTTCGGGTTGTATCTCGCGGTGTTGAAGAAGAGCGATCCGAGTCCACTGCTTCCTGAGAGTGATGAAGATCGCGGCGTCGGAACGGGAAGGGCCCGACCTGCACCGGGCGCGTGTGAACCACCGACAGGCGCGCCTGCCGGCGGCGGTGGTGGGGGTGAAGGCGCTGGTGGTGAAGCTGGTGGTCCCCCAGCGCAGCGCGGGCCGCGTGGTCCAGTCTCAGTGCAAGTTGATTTTGACGGACTCTCGCAAAGGATCATTGCGATTCCGGGCGTGCCTGAACGTCAGTACACCGACCTACAGGCCGGAATCGACGGCAATGTTTTCTACATGGAAACGCGGCAAGGCGGCGGCGGAGGTCCGGGTGGCGCCGCGGGTGGTAACGACTTGATGCGTTATCGTCTCTGCGATCGACGTGCGAACTCGTTTGCGTCCGGCGTCGTTGCCTACGAGATCAGCGCCGATCGGCGCAAGATCGTTTATCGTGCGGGTGGTGGTGGCGGCGGGCTTGGTGGTCCAGGCGGCGGTGGAGGAACTCCGCCCGCGCCGCAGTTGTTCCTTGTCGACGCCGATCGGAATCCACCGCAACCGGGTACGGGCCGTTTGAACTACGCGCTCCGCATGTACCTCGAGCCGAAGGAAGAGTTCAAACAAATCTTCAACGAAGGCTGGCGGCTCCAGCGCGATTATCTCTACGTGCCGAACATGCACGGTGCTGACTGGCCCAGGATGAAAGAGATGTACGGTCAGTTGCTGCCGTACGTGATGCATCGCGCCGATCTGAATTACCTGATGGACATGATGGGCGCTGAGATTGCAATCGGGCACTCGTACGTGCGCGGTGGCGATATGCCGACTGTGCCGCAGCCAGTTGCCGGTCTGCTTGGCGCGGACTTCGTGATCGAGAATGGTCGTTACAAAGTGACACGCATCTACGACAACGAAAGTTGGAAT
>DATJKO010000337.1:0-6584 GCA_035491355.1 Pyrinomonadaceae bacterium | reverse complement strand
TCCTACGACCTTGACCCACAAGGAAACTGGATCAAGCGGCTCGAAGTTTTTAAGACGATGAACAGCGGCTTCGAGACCCGCGTCGCGACGTATCGAAAACTCGAGTACTACTGATTGTTCTGCCCTGTCCCGGAGCTCATGTTCGTCGGCTCGTCAAGATATTTCTTCAGCCAGCCGTAGACTTCCTGGTACCAGTAGCGGCTGTTCTCCGCTTTCAGAATCCAGTGATTTTCTTCCGGCCACACGAGCAAACGGCTGGGGATCCGCAGCCGTTGCAGGACGCTCCAGTTTTCGAGCGTTTGATTAAGCGGCACGCGGAAGTCGTTCTCACCTACTGACAACATGATCGGCGTGCGGAAGTTAGCGGCGAACCGGATCGGGTTCTGCTCGCGCCACACCGGACCTTGTTCCCACACTGGACCGCCGTTGTTCAGCTCACGCGAATAGATCGTGTCGCTCGTGCCCCACTGCGATTCGAGATTGATCAAACCCGCGTGACTGATCAGGGCTTTGTAACGCGTGGTGGTTGCTTCCATCCAGTTGGCGAGATGCCCGCCGTAGCTCGCACCCGCCGCTGCCTGACGTGACCCGTCGATGAATGAATAGAGCCGGATCGCTTCGTCAGCACCTTCGTTGATCTCGTTGCCTGGTCCTTTGAACGGGTCGCCCTGGATGCTCTGCGAGAACACTTCGCCGAACCCCGTTGAACCAGAGTAATTGGTTAACAGCACGACGTAACCGGGGCGCGCGAGCAGGAAGTAGTTCCAGCGCAGACCCCAGTTATCGCGCCACATGCTGTGTGGTCCACCGTGCAACAGAACGAGCAGCGGGTATTTCTTTCGTTCGTCGAAGTTTGGTGGCAACGCGATCATGTTGTGAATGCGTTTTCCGGCTTTGCTGGTGAACCAAAAGTGACGCACTGGTTGCCAGTCGATCTTTGCGACTTGTTCGGCGTTGAATGAAGTGAGTGGCTGTTGCGACTTCGAACTGAGATCGAGGCGAAACACTTCGGGAGGATTGATGGCGCTTTCCCAATTGGCGATCAGGATCGTTGACGAAGCTTTCGCCGGGATGCGCAGGTTTGTGTAGACGCCCTTGGTCATGTCCATCGCGAGCGTCACGTCGCCGCCGTCGGCGGGCATGGTGAAAATCTTCTCATTTCCGGCTTCTTCCGCGGTCAGGTAGATCGCGCGGCTGTCGGGTGTGAACGCGAAGCTACCGACGGAACGATCGAACTTCGCGGTGATGGTTACTGGTTGACCGGGATTGGGCCAGGAGAGTTTTGCGAGTCTATCGAGGTTGTAGGTCTTTGTCTTCGAGTCAACTTCGATCCCGGCGTAGAGCGCTTTGCCGTCGGGGCGGAAGGTCGGACGACTGAAACTGTCCTCGCTGGTTGTTATCCTCACGGGCTCGCCGCCGCTTGCGGAAACTTTGAAGAGCGACGTGTTTGTCTGCGCGTAGGCCGCGTGATCGCGGTTGGTGCTGGCGACGAAGATTAGTGCGTCGCCTTCGGGTGTCCATACTGCGTCGAGTTCGTCGCCGGAGTCACTGGTGCGGCCGGCGAAGCCGCGTTCGGTTACGAGTTTGGTTGCGGCGAGCAGGTCTTTCGCTTTTGCGCCGGGTTGTGCGTCCTGGATGAACAGGTGCGCTTGCGTGTCTTCGATCCATTTGTCCCAGTTACGAATGGGAAACTTGTCGTAGACGCGGACGCGATACTTTTGCGCTTTCCGTTCGGCGGCGGCTTTCTTGTTTGCATCGTCGTCAGCGGCGCCGGGATAGACAGTACTGACGAATGCGATCGCCTTGCCGTCGGGGCGCCATTGCGGTGAACGTGCGCCGGTCGAGAGGGAAGTGACTCGTACGGCCTCGCCGCCGTTGGCCACGTCCAATATATAAATCTGACTCGCCTCATCGCCCTCGCGTCTCGCTACGAAAGCGATCTGGCGGCTGTCAGGACTCCACGCGACGCCACTCTCGCCGCCTTTACTGAACGTCAGTCGCCGCGGCTTTGCCCCCGCCTCCGCTGGAACAATCCACAGATCGGAAACCTGATCCTTCTCGTCGTAGGCTGGCTCGACGAGCGAGAACACCACCCACTTCCCATCAGGACTCGGTACCGGCGCTCCCACACGTTTCAGCAACCACATCGACTCATGCGTCAGCGGAACCTTGTTCTGCGCACTTACTGGCAGGCTTGCTGCAGCCATCGCCAGTAACAACAAGACCGACGGGCCTACGAAACGTCTTAACAACATGACTGATCCTCCTGAGAGAAGTGGGTTGGCGCCGTGATGATACCGGAGCGCGCGCCACGCTGGAAGTCATTCGACACTGGTAGCGGCCTACTTTGAAAATCTGCTCTGCGATCTCTGCGTTCCTCTGTGTCCTCTGCGTTAGATCTGGAGTAAAAGCAGCATAACCCCAGAGCCCACCCAAAATGACGAAGCCCTCAGATCTCCATCAAGTCTCGGCCTACGACCACGCGTCCTTTGAAATGCTTTCGCACGCCTTCGGACCACTGTTCGTCTGTGATCGACGCATCATCACCCGGCACGAAGTGCGAGAGGACGAGGGTTTTCACGTTCGCTTGCGCGGCGATCTTGCCGACGTCTTCCGGTAACGTATGCGCGGCCATCAGGTGTTCGCGGAGTCGTTTCGCATTGGGCAGGCGTTTGAGTAACGCTTCGATCCCCGGCAGGTACATCACCTCATGCACCAGCACGTCTGCGTCTTTCGCGAACTCCGCCAACTCCGGCGCGTACGCCGTGTCACCCGAAATCACCACCGACCGATCCTTCGCGTCGAAACGATATGCATACGCCTGTTTGATCGGCGGATGACGCACGAGACACGCACTGACTTTCACGTCATCATTCGTCATGACCACTCCCGCCTTATTCACCTCGTGTGCAGTGATTAGACGGTGCGGATCCGAACGACCTTCATCTTCCATGCGCGTGTCGATGTCGAATTTGAGGTACTTGAAGAAGTCGCGCGCCAGGTCGTTCACCCCCGGTGGACCATACGCGTCGACCTGCGTGGGTTGACCTGTGATCCACGCGTTATACAGCAGCGGACCAAAGTCGAGGTTGTGATCCGAGTGATGGTGCGTGATGAAGATGTAACGCAGGCGATTGAGCGCCACTCCGGCGGCGATCAGTTGTTTCGACGTTCCATACCCGCAGTCGACGAGATAAGGAACGTCGTTAATCATGATCAGCGTCGACGGATTGCTGCGTCCGGCTTCGCCGACGCGTGGCCCACCCTTCGTGCCAAGCAGTACAACGCGGGTTGGCTTCTTTGCCTGGCCCACACTGATCCGCGGAAGTAAGGCGTGTGAAACTCCAAAGGCTGCAGCGGCAGTTACAAACTGTCTACGCGTTGGTCGCATGCTTTAATCCGTGTAATCTGTAGATGGGAGATCAATATGAAGCGAATCTATATCTTAGTTTTCGTTCTACTCGCAACCGGATTTACACGCGGTGACGCGAGTGTTGTCAACGTTCAGGATGCGGCCAAGGTCAACCCGAAGTTTATAACCGTGAAAATCGACAACCCGCGCGTACGCGTGTTTGAGAGCATACTCAAACCGGGAGATAAAGAGGCGATGCATTCGCACCCGGCGTCGATTGTGTATGTGATTGAAGGCGGCAAGTTCCGCAATCATGCTCCGGACGGGACTGTCAACGAAGTCGAGTTACGCAGCGGCGACGTTCAATATCGAGAAGCGCTCACGCACTGGAACGAGAACATCGGAAACACAACTAGTCGTCTGATAGTGGTGGAGCTGAAGAACTAGGGCGTTAGCGGATTGCTGGCCAAATCACCGGATACGCTTGGCGACAGTAGGCGCGCGATGAGTTGGTGCATGCGGTCGAGATCGATCGGCTTGGTTAAGTAGCCCGACACCCCGACGTCGTAAGCGGCGCGTTGAAAACCCTCGGTTCCGAACGCAGTAATCGCAATCACCGGCACCTCGCGCAACGACTCGGTCTCGCGAATGCGACGAGTGGCGCCAAGGCCATCTAACCCCGGCAGGTTGATATCCATCAGAATCACATTTGGCGCCGTTTGCGTGGCGACGGTCACAGCGTCTTCACCATTGTTGGCGGTGACGACTCTATAGCCCTGATGCTGAAGATATAAACTGATCACCGCGAGATTGTCGGCTGAGTCGTCGACCACAAGTATCAGATACTTTGACTCGGTTGGCTGACCCGCTTGCGACACCGACACCTTTCTCGGCAGGGATGATGGCAATCCCGAAGTAGCCAGCGGATCTTTGTCCTTCATGATCAAGGATTATAGCTGCCGGCGCGGCTGTTTGGTCAAAACGAGGCGGCGATGTGTAAATCGTGCGATGTGTGGAACAATAAGGGCACAAGTTGACGTGAGCTATGGACGCAAAATTCTATCCCGCGATGAAGGCTGTTAAGAGCGGCGACTTGGAAAAGTTTAAGACGCTGATCGCTGAAGACCCATCACTTGCGACGTCGCGATCGACCTGCAGTCATCCGACGTTGCTTCAGTGCGTCGTGCTGGACGGGAAGGATTTGCCACATAACGTCGAGATGGCCCAGGCGCTGATAGACGCCGGCGCGGAAATCGACGCGCCATTTGGCGCTTGCGCCAGTATGGACAATCGCGCCTGCGCGGAGTTGTTGCTCGATCATGACGCGTCGATTGACGGCACCGGCGGGTGGACGCCAATCGAAGAAGCGCTGTACTGGAACTCCACGAACGTGCTTGCGTTGCTGCTTGAGCGGGGTGCGAAGGTGCAAAACATCCGCACCGCCGCTGGACTCGGTCGCACTGATCTCATTGAAAACTATTTCAATTCCGATGGGACTCTCAAACCCGAGGCCGGAAAGATCGATTGGCCGTTCAGCAATCTCGGTCTGCAAAAGTGGCCGCAGGACCAGCAGGGCATTGTGAACAACGCTTTCGTCTTCGCCTGCATGCACGGTCACATTGACGCTGCGCAGCTGCTGCTCGAAAAAGGAGCACAGATCAACGCCATTCCCGGCGGCTTTGATTTCGCCGGCACGGGACTGCACTACGCCGCACTGAACGGACACCGCGCGATGGTCGAGTTTCTTCTCGCTAACGGCGCGGATCGTGAGATCAGAGACACCAAGGTAAACGCAGTCGCCGCCGGCTGGGCCGAACACGGCGGCCACACAAATCTCCTCGACCTGCTGAGTTGAAGCGAACAATTAAGAGACAGGACACCTTCATCATGATCAAGCCTATTCGCATCCCGGCTACGCTAGTTCTTTGTGCCGCAATCATCCTGCTCGCCGCGCAACGATCGGTGCTGGCCCAGGACCACTCGGCGAAGATTCAGGAAGTGCTCACGCTGGCGAACAAGTACCGGCAGTTCAACGGATCAGCGTTGGTCGCGGAGAACGGCAAGGTGATCTACAAAGGTGGGTTCGGTCTGGCGAACATGGAGTGGAACATTGCGAATGCGGCCGACACGAAGTTTCGACTCGGATCGATCACGAAGCAGTTCACTGCCACGCTCACAATGCAACTCGTCGAGCAAGGCAAGATCAAACTCGACGGAAAGATCTCGGATTACCTGCCGGACTATCGAAAGGACATCGGCGAGAAGGTGACTATCCATCATCTGCTCACGCACACGTCCGGCATTCCGAGTTACACGGGCCTGCCCGGGTTCTTTCAGAATGTGAGTCGCAATCCGTACAAGGTCTCTGACTTTGTGAAGCAGTATGCGAGTGGCAATCTCGAGTTTGAGCCGGGTACGAAGTTCTCTTACAACAACTCGGGTTATTTTCTACTCGGCGCGATCATCGAACGCGTCACCGGAAAAACTTACGAGCAGGCATTGCAGGAGATGATCTTCGATCGAGTCGGTATGAAAAACACCGGTTACGATCATCACGCCACCATCATCCCCAAACGCGCCACCGGTTATTCGCAGACGATCGATGGTTACGCCAACGCCGCATACCTCGATATGTCGATCCCTTACGCCGCGGGCTCACTCTACTCGACGGTCGAAGATCTCTATCTATGGGACCAGGCGCTGTACACGGACAAACTGCTCACGCCGCAATCGAAAGAGTTGATGTACAAACCGTTTCTCGAAGAGTACGCATATGGATGGGTGATCACAAAGACGTCGTTTAAGGTGAACGATCAGCCGGTCTCGATCATCACGCACGACGGCGGCATCAACGGTTTCACCACCAGGATCGTCCGTTTTCCGAAAGAGAAGAACCTGATTGTGATTCTCGACAACACAGGCAGCACAAACCTCGCCCGTCTGAGCGAACGCCTAGCCAGGATCCTGTACGGCCAGCCGTACGAGTTGCCGAAGATGTCGATAGCTCCTGTTTTGTTGAAGACAATAGGCGAGAAAGGTATCGACGCTGCTGTCGCTCAGTATCGCGAGCTTAAGGCGAAGCAGGCTGATACCTACGACACTGGCGAGGAAGAGTTGAATGGCCTCGGTTATCGTCTAATGCTGCAGGGCAAAATCAAGGAGTCGATCGAACTCTTCAAGCTCAATGTAGAGATGTATCCGAAGTCGTTCAATACCTACGACAGCCTCGCGG
>DATJKO010000336.1:0-4414 GCA_035491355.1 Pyrinomonadaceae bacterium | reverse complement strand
CATCACCATCACGGACCATTCGCCGACCGCGTTTTATGCCGGCGGCGTGAAGCTCGACGACTTGCGACGACAGTGGGACGAGATCGATGAGCTACAGGATCAGGTGAAAATCAAAATCCTCCGTGGCACAGAGTCTGACATTCTGGCTGACGGGCGGCTTGATTATCCCGACGACATACTCGAGCAGTTTGATGTCATCGTTGCGAGCATCCATTCACGTTACAAAATGAATGGCGAGAAGATGACGGAACGAGTAGTGACGGCGATGCGTCAGCCGGTGTTCAAGATTTGGGGACACGCGCTCGGTCGGTTGATTGAACGCCGGCCGCCATTTGAGTGTGACGTCGAACGCATTCTCGACGTGATTGCCGAGTCGAATGCGGCGGTGGAGATCAACGGCGATCCTTACCGACTCGATATGGAACCGCGTTGGGTGCGTGAGGCGAGGAAGCGAAAGATCAAATTCCTGATCTCGGTCGACGCGCATTCCGTGGGCGCGATGAACAATCTGCGGTACGGCGTCGCGATGGCGCGGCGTGGTTGGGTCCGACGCGGCGAGGTGCTCAACACATTGACGCCCGCCGCTTTCAAGAAAGCAGTCCGACCGGTTGGATAATCACTCGCCGAATACAAGTATGTAGCCGTTCGGATCCTTCACTTCAAACTCCCAGCGGCCGTACGGCTGTTGGCGCAACGGCTGAACGATCGTCGCTTCCTCGCGCACTGAGTCGTAAAGATCCTGAACGCCTTCAACATGGATGTACGCGTCCCACACACCGTTGGGCCGTTTGCTGTAGAGTTCGGGTTTCTGATAACCCTCGAGTCGCTGTAAAAAGATCTCGACGTCGTCGCGACGCAGGATCGCGAAGACGTACGGTTCGCGATCGGGAAAGGGATCACCGATGAACCCGAGTTGCTCTTCATACCACGTTATCGTCGCGCTGATGTCGGCTACCACAAAGCACGCCGCAACAGACTGAAATTCCGCCATCTTGTGTCCTCCGTTTGGTTTTGCACAAAGAGTCCAGAACTTATTTGCTTTCTCTGCGTATCTCGGCGGTCTCTGCGTTGAAAAAGAGAATTAACCGCAGAGTACGCAGAGGAACGCAGAGGACCGCAGAGAAGACAACGCTTCAATAATGCTCTTCGTGCAAAGCCATCCTCCGTTATTGTTCGCTTGATTCGCCGCCCTCTGGTCCATAGAACATCACCCACAACGTTAGGTCGCCGGAAAAGTTTTCAAACCGATGGACTGCGCCGGCGGCGGCGAAGAGCACATCGGTTGGACCGAACGTCTGGCGGGTGTCGCCACAAACGAATTCACCCGTGCCCGTGGCGACGAAGTAGATCTCGTCTCGCGTGTGCGGCTGTTGTGGATCCGTGCCGCGCGGTGCGTAGATCTCCACCAATAGACTGCCGTGCTGAAACGCCGTCGCGAAGCGCTGACCTTCGGGTCCAGGCAAGCGTTCGAGAGCTTCTGTCACAGTGGCGCTGATGCACGGATTGTTCGACTTCATTTTGGTTTGACCTTTGTCTGTTTCTGCACGTCGCACGTCGGGGGGAGGTTTGGGTTCTTCGCTTCGTATTGTCGTATCTCTTCATCGAAAACGACCTTTGCTTCGTCAGCCTGATCGTCGCCGACGAAAGCTGCATTGCCCGGTTCCGTCGTCACATTCGCACGCAGTCGTCTCGCCGCAGTCGTCACTTTCGGGCGGAGTTCGCGTTTGAGATCGACCACGTAGATCCAGGTTCCTGACTTCACCGGAACTATTGTGCGAAACTCGATACCCGCACTCTGCAATGTGTTCGCGAGCGCTGTGAGATTTCGCATTGGACGACGCGGCTTGAGTGTGTATAGATCTGCGCTGCCCGCGGTTTGCGGATGGAAGTAGAGTATCGACTTCTGTCGCGCGTCACGGCCAAGTCGCGACAGCACATACCGCACCGTCGGTTCATCACTCTGCACGCGAATCATCACCGACGGCTCCGCCCCGTCGCTCCACGAACCCAACGACCTAAACGCCCGAACCCGTGACCTGACGACGCAGCCCATGTTGACCGACTGGTTCACCAGCTTCGTTTCCTCCGTCGAGTTCATCCCCTTGATCGCGTCTTCAAGTTTCAGGTTCTCTTTCGTGTTCGGACTCACGAAACCGTAGTTCAGAGACGTCTGCGCGACGGCGGCCGTCGCCAACGCGAGAACCAGGAATAGGGATCGTATTGTCGAGCGAATCATGTCGTTTGGGGAGTTCATTTGTTAAAGGGTTGAGGGCCACGGCAACTCGCCGCGTCCGTTGTATTTCTGTTTGAGATTTGCGAGTCGCTGTTCGACGAACCGGCGCGCCGCGATGGGATCGTTCGCCCGAGCGCGTAGACCGGCGCGTTTGGCCCACGTGTCCCAGGTTTCGACTACCTTCGAGTGCTTTCCAGTTTCAGTATGAACCTGTTGGGCATGGATCAGTAGTCGCGACTCAAGCTCACGCGCTGTGTCTCCGGGTCTTGGTCCAAACTCGCCGCGAAGTTTATACGTGTGAAGTGTGCCCGCCGCATCCAGTGCTTCGAGTAAGCGGCGGGCGTTGGCCGATAGACCCTTTAACTGCCAGTCTTCGCGCGCGACGCCAATCGAATAGATCCGCTTCCAGAGATCACGATGAACGTACGTCAACTTTCCCGAAATCAGGTTCATTTTCAAGACGTCAGCATGATCTTCCAGCATCTGCGCAACGTGAAATATCGTGTGTGCACGTTTGTGGGACCACCACGACCCGCGAATCTGTTCCTCGGCGATGAGATGGGTCAGACTCGGAAGACTCGCATCCCATGCCATGAGCAATCCGTCTTCCTTCAGTGGCGCAAAGACCTTGTCGAACTGTTTTTGCAAGCTCGTTGTCATTTTGCGGGATGTTACCGTAGAATCGGCCAACCTTAAATCCTCATCTTCAAGGAGACAAACAATGCAGCGAAGATCCCTCACGGAACTTGCCAGTAACCCTGACTTGATTTCGGGTATCTACAACTATTGCGATCGTTGGTGTGAACGTTGTCCGTTGACCTCACGGTGCCTGGTCTATGCGACTGAAAAAGAGGAAGACGATTCAGCGGAGTCGCACGATCTAACGAACGAACTCTTCTGGCGCAAACTTGGATCGATCTTTCAGGAAACGCGCGACATGATCGCCGAGTGGGCCAGGGAAGCAGGTATCGACCTCAGCAAAGCGGAAGAAGAAGACGACGTCGCGAAACGGAAGAGACGCCGCCAGCAAGTCGATAGTCATCCGCTCGCCCGCGCCGGTAAGAAGTATGCAAACGATGCGAGCGACTGGTTTCGAGAGTTGGACCAGACTGTCGAGTTCAGCGACTTGCGAGTTGCCGAACGTGCCATTGAACACGACTGGGATTCGTCAGAGCAGCTGGAGGATGCGCGCGAAGTAATTCAGTGGTATCAGTATCAAATCGCTGTAAAGACGATGCGCGCACTCTCGGGCCGTCTCGACGAACAGGAAGCCGCTCGTTCGGAAGACGCGTACGCGGCGGAAGATCCGTGGTTACAGGACGCCGATGGTTCGGCGAAAGTGGCGCTGATCGGAATCGATCGCTCGATCGCAGCCTGGCGGCTGGTGCAACTCTCGCTGCCGGAACGCGCCGGATCGATTGTGTCGCTGATACTTCAATTGGAACGTTTGCGGCAGCGAATCGAAAAGACGTTTCCGTTTGCACGGGAGTTTGTGAGACCTGGTTTCGACGAGATACTCGGCGAAGCTAATTAGACGACGCGCGCCGACTTTGAAAGGAAGTGTGATGGCGGAAGACAACTGTCTGTTTTGCCGAATTGTGTCTGGCGAAGTACCGGCGACCATGGTGTATGAAGACGACGACTCGGTTGCGTTTCTCGATCACCGGCCGTTGTTTCACGGTCACAGTTTGCTGGTGCCGCGAGTGCACGTGGAGACGCTTGCTGACTTGCCGGTTTCGCAAGTCGGACCATTCTTTGAAACGGCACAGTTGCTTTCGCGAGCTGTAGAAAAGGCTCTCGACGCGGAAGGGACGTTCGTGGCGATGAATAATCGCGTCAGTCAGAGCGTCCCTCATTTGCACGTTCACGTTGTGCCGCGTCGAAAAGGTGACGGCTTGAAAGGGTTTTTCTGGCCGCGAACCAAATACAACAGCGAAGCAGAGATGGTTGCAGTGAAGAAGTTGATCGCTGCTGAGATCGCGAAGATCAAAAGTCAATAAAAACTATTTCGTGGTCCGTTGAAATAAAACACGTAAAAGTTTGATCTAAAAATGGTGTAGGAGTATAAACCTCCTGTCGCGAGGGTTGCGGCCTTCGAGACCGACACAGGGATCGGCAATCGGTGCGGTGACGCCCGAGAGAGAGAAGAGACAGGCGGCTGTTGCTTCTATCGACGCCCTG
>DATJKO010000335.1:0-19516 GCA_035491355.1 Pyrinomonadaceae bacterium | reverse complement strand
TTGAATCCGGAAAGAAGGTGATTAAGACCGTAACCCGCGAGGACATCACGAACCTCGCATTGGAGAGCAGCAAGATCGACGTCAATCTAAACCTCGAGCACCGGCAAAAGGGATTGCTGTGGTACAGCACGTATAAAGTCGACTTCGCCAGTGCCTACACTTTTCGCAATCCCAGCGACAAAAGCGAATGGGTTCAATTCGATCTGAAGTTCCCGACGACGCAAGCGATCTATGACAACCTGATCTTCACGGTTAATGGAACACCCGTCTCTCTCTCTACCAACAACAACGCCGTTAGCGGCATGGTGGAAATTGCCGCCGGCAAGGCCGCACAACTCAACATCGGCTACAGCTCGCAGGGATTGAACGAATGGCGCTACAGCTTCGGCGACCATGACGTTTCGCAGGTGCGCGACTTCACGCTAAAAATGAAGACCGACTTCAAAGACATTGATTTTCCTGACAACACGCTGTCGCCTTCCGAAAAGGCTGAGACCAGCAATGGTTGGGATCTAACGTGGTCGTACAAGAATCTGCTCTCCGGTTATCAGATCGCGATGGTGATGCCGGAAAAACTGCAGCCCGGCCCGCTCGCCGGCCGCATAAGTTTCTTCGCCCCCGTGTCCCTGTTTTTCTTCTTTTTCCTCATGCTCATCATCACAACAATGCGCGGCATTGATCTTCACCCGATGAATTATTTCTTCCTCGCTGCCGCGTTCTTCTCCTTTCACCTGCTGCTCGCTTATCTCGTGGACCACGTCTCGATTCACGCGTCGTTTGCTATCTCCGCCGCCGTTTCCATTTTTCTGGTGGTGACTTACCTGCGACTGGTAGTCGGGATTCGGTTCGCGAGCCGTGAAGCAGCGCTGGCGCAGTTTATCTACCTTGTCATGTTCTCGTACGCCTTCTTCCTAAAAGGCTTTACGGGACTCGCCATCACGATCGGTTCGGTCATTACGCTTTTCGTCGTGATGCAGGTGACGGGACGCGTCCGCTGGACGGAGAAGTTCTCACCCAAGAGCGACACATCCACCGGGGAACTAAATTCAGACACCTGATGTCTAATCAGTATTCGGTTGTTAATGGAAGACCCGTCTAACGCGTCTTAACTGCGTGGACTGTTTCCGGCGAACTTCGCGGCTTTTGGCCGCGTATAGGGTCGGGACTTGACGAGCCACCAGGTTTTCCATGAGACCAATACTGTCCTTTTATTCCGACGCCCTGAAGATCGCCCTCCAGTCGATCTTTGCGCACAAACTGCGCGCTTTCCTGACTCTCATCGGGATCATCATCGGCGTCGCTTCGGTCGTGACAGTCGGTGCGTCAATCAGCGGGTTGAATACCTACATCATCGACAAACTCACGAAAGTGCTCGGCAGCAACCACTTCATGATCGCCCGCATGGCGTTCAGCGGCGACATGGACGACGAAACGTTCGAGCGTCTGAACCGCCGTAATAAACGCCTTAACTGGGACGATTACGAGTGGGTCCGCGATCACTGCACGACTTGCGATTTCGTCGGTGCAGCCACCGGCGCGGGAGTCGATCTGAAGCAGGACGGACTCGAGTTTCCGGGCACCCGCGTGATGGGTGCCACCGCAACGATGGTCGATATCGAAGACAAGACGATCGAGTTAGGCCGTTTCATTTCCGATGATGAAGTCGCGCGCTCGGCGCTGGTCTGCGTGCTCGGCGGAGACGTCAAAGACAAATTTTTCCCAAACACGGATCCGCTCGGAAAGACATTGAAAGTTCGCGGACTGCCGATGCGCGTTGTAGGCGTCGAAGAAAAGCGCGGATCGTTCTTCGGCGACTCTTTCGATCGTCACATCTACATTCCCGTTACGACTCACATGCAGATCTTCGGCCGCAACGGGTTGCAGATCCACGGCAAGACTCGTAACCGCGAGGGGTTTCACACGGCGATCGAAGATGCACGCGTGCAGATGCGCATCAAACACCGGCTGAATGGTAACGAAGAGGATGACTTCGGGCTTGTCAACGTCGAAGAACTCAATCAACAGATCGACGAGTTTACCGGCGTGATTGCGATGATTGTCATTCCCATCACCGCGATAACGCTGCTCGTCGGCGGCATCGTCGTCATGAACATCATGCTTGTGAGTGTGACGGAGAGAACGTTTGAAGTCGGACTCAGAAAAGCAGTGGGCGCAACGCGCCGTCAGATTGTGACGCAGTTCCTGATTGAGTCGGCAATCCTTTGCGCTCTCGGCGGAGTGCTCGGCCTACTGGCCGCCTGGGGAGTCACTACGTTGATCACGACGCTGGCGTCGATCACGATGACGATCACGATCACCTACATAATGCTGGCCCTGGGCCTCTCAACGTTGATTGGCATGATCGCCGGCGTGTATCCGGCATTCAAGGCTGCGCGACTGGATCCGATTCTCGCGCTAACGCACGCGACCTGAAAAAGGCATGAAGCTCCGACTGCCCAGAAGTATTTTGACCGAGACGCTGCGGATGGCTATCGATAGCCTGCGCGGCCATAAGTTCCGCAGTTTTCTAACGGTGCTTGGCATCGTCATCGGCGTCCTGACCGCGATCCTTATCGCGTCGATTATCACTGGTATGCGGCAAAGCATTATCGGGATGATCGAAGAGTACGGAACAAACAATATCTACGCCTTCCATCTCTCGACGGGCCCAAGAACGGGCGAGGATCGCTCCGAACGCACCCGAAAGCCGCTGACCGTTGAAGATGTTGAAGCAATCAGAGCACAAGCACCTGCGGTTGAAGATGTGGCGTGGGTAGCGCCGAACGTCGGTTACAACGGCGGGCCTTTTGACGACAACATCACCTACCAGGGTCGCAACTATCGATGGGGAAACACGCAGGGTGTCTCGCCCAATCACTCGAGTCTTACGAATGTTTCTCTGAAGGAAGGCCGCTACATAACCGAGTTGGACGACCAGCAGCGCGCGAACGTGATGTTGATCGGTGTGAATGCCGCCGAAGCGCTCTTTCCCGGAATGAACAACATCGCCGGGACGAAAGTGCGCATGGGTGGCTACAACTTCGAAGTTATCGGTGTGCTGGAGAAACGGAAAGCCGGCTTCTTCGGCGAGAACGAAGAAGACAACGCCGTTTACATTCCCTTCCGGACCGCGCAGAAGGTTGCGCCGGCGAGGGGCTACCTGCTGATGATCATTCGCGGCCGTAGCGGCCAGGTGATGGAAGCGTTGAGTCAGTCTGAAGAGATATTGCGACGTCGCCGCGGGGTGAAGTTTGGCGACCCGAACAACTTTGATATCAAGACGGCCGACAAGTTTATCGAACAGTTTGACAGCATCACGGCAATGATTGGCCTGGTGGCGATTGGTATCTCCTGTTTGGGCCTGCTCGTCGGTGGCATTGGTGTGATGAACATCATGCTCGTCAGCGTGACGGAGCGAACCAGGGAAATTGGTGTGCGGAAGGCAATGGGCGCGCGCCGCCGCGACATCGTGCGTCAGTTTCTGTTTGAAGCAATGATGCTCACGTTTCTCGGGGGCGTACTTGGCGTAATGGTAGCGGCGGGCATTAGTAAACTAATCCTACTGTTGGTTCCGAGTTTGCCCGCGACAATTCCCACATGGGCGGTGGTTACTGCTCTCTCAGTCTCAGTCGGTGTGGGACTAGTGTTCGGAGTCTGGCCTGCACGCAAAGCTTCACGACTCGATCCCATCGAGTGTCTGCGTTACGAATGATCCGCCGGTGCGACGGGAATTGATGTAATCTGTCGCCCGTGGACCGCGATCTCAAGAAGGAATTCTTAACCTACATTCAAGTCGAAAAAGGACTCGCGCGTCACACGCTCGAGAGCTACGAGCGCGACCTCACGCGGTTGCAGGAGTGGGCCAGCGGAACTGGAAAGCAGATCGCTGAGCTCACGCGACCTGACTTGCGAAAGTGGATTGCGAGTCTGTCGCGCGACGGCTTGGCGCCGACGTCCATCGCTCGGGCAGTGAGTGCGACGCGTGGGTTCTTTAAATTCTTAATGCTGGATGGACATATCAAGTCGCATCCGGCTGAGGACCTCGACACACCGCAACGCTTCAGTTACCTGCCGAAGTTTCTTACCGAAGACGAAATCGACCGGCTGCTGGCGGCGCCGAATATTTCCACGCCGGAAGGAATTCGCGATCGTGCAGTGCTCGAAGTGATGTACGCGAGTGGACTGCGCGTCTCGGAACTCGTCGCGCTGAAACAGGCGGACGTGGATTTACTCGCCGGTCTGCTGGTTTGTCACGGCAAGGGTAGCAAGGAACGTCGCGTTCCGTTGGGCAAGAGTTCTATTCACTGGCTGCAACAATACGCGGCGGTGAAGGCCGGCTATGGGAAACAATCCTTCCCGAATGTGTTCTTGCATCGTGGCAAGCCGTTCACTCGTCATATTGCCTGGGCGATGATCAAGCGTCACGCGGAACGAGCGGGCATCAAGAACGTCTCGCCACACACATTGCGCCACAGTTTTGCCACCCATCTGCTGCAACGCGGCGCCGACTCGCGTTCGGTCCAGGCGCTGTTAGGACACAGCGACATCTCGACGACTCAGATCTACACCCACATGACCGATGTTCATCTGCGGTCTGCTTACAACCGACATCATCCTCGCGCACGTCTCGGACGCAGCGACGCGAAGGACTAAACACCAAATGGTGTTGCACATACACCGTCTCAGGTGACATTGCTTCATCAATAACCAGAATTAACCTCTCACAGATGGACCGTGGAGAATTTGAGAATTCTCAAGGCCGCATTTTGCGGACAATCTCCAAGAAAAAACGAGCTTGAGAGTTCTCAAATCCTCGGATCTCGCCTTGTTTCTGTCATTTACAGGCATACGTTTTGCTCAAGAACCGTGGCGCGATTGAGCCGAAAGGGCTCTTCCGAATGCGATGCCGGGTCGCCGCTTTGATCTTTGCTGTAGCGCGCTTGTTGACACGGCCGTTAATCTCAAAAGTTGTCGCCTAGTGCTCGCACCGCGGAGCAAAGCGGTCACCAGACAACGCATTCGGAAGACACCCCTCACGTTCACAAACAACTGAATAGGAGCACTACCATGCAAGTCTCCCGACTACGCGCCACCTTCCTTTTTCTGCTGCTGACCTTCCTCTCCGTAACCATAACCGCCCGCGCCGACGACGATGAGCCCGACGACTACGACGTTACAGCGCGCGTCGTCCGCGTCAGTTTGATGATTGGCGAGGTGACGCTGAAGCGTGGCGAAAGCAAAGAGTGGGAGCTCATTCGGCTTAATTACCCGCTGGTCGAAGGCGACACGGTCGCAACCGGTAAGGACAGCCGGCTGGAGATACAGTTTGACTCCCGCAACTTCGTCCGACTCGCGCCCAATTCCGTGCTGCGCATCGTGTCGTTACGGGATGAAAACACGGCGCTTAGTGTTCTTGAAGGAACCGTCACCGTTCGCATTGCCAAAATTGACCGCAGTCGGGAGCACTTCGAAATCGACGCGCCGCGATCGACGCTGGCGGTCGAGCAGGTTGGTTGGTATCGCCTCGACGTGCCACGCGCCGGACGCATTCGTTTGACGGTCCGCGACGGTGGCCTCGCACGAATCTATTCAGACACTTCGGGCTTCGCGCTGCGCGACGGACGTTCAGCAGAACTGGTAATCACTGGCGACACTGCCGGTGATTGGGAATTGTTTAGTGCGGTTGCGCGCGATGCGGATGACGATTGGGTGAGCGATCGCGAGAAGTATCTCGCGGAACGACTTCGTTATGACCGGAAGTATTTTGATGACGATGTTTGGGGTGGCGAAGATCTCGACTCGTATGGTGAATGGACGAACAGCAAGGAATACGGTTGGCTGTGGCAACCGCACACCAGTGTAATCAACGCGTTCAGCGATTGGGCGCCGTATCGATACGGTCATTGGACGTGGTGTCCGCCTTACGGATGGACGTGGGTCGGTTACGAACCGTGGGGCTGGGCGCCTTATCACTATGGCCGCTGGGTCTATTACAACGGTCAGTGGGCGTGGGTGCCGCGCAGTCAGTACTACAGGAAGCGAAGCTGGTGGCGGCCCGCGCTCGTCGCCTTCGTCGATTTCAACTTCTCATTCGGCGACAACATCTGTTGGTATCCGCTGTCGTACTACCAGCGCGATCCACATTCGCGATATTACCGACGCTACCATCCGAGCCATGGCGGGGGGCGCGATGGCGGTGGTGGCGGGGGTTATGCCGGCGGTCGACGCGACGGTGGTGGGCGACCGGGCGGTGGTGATGGTCGCGACGGCGAGCACAAGACATGGCGCGGCGTAACTCGTGTACCCCGCAGAAACTTTGGCAATGAAACCGGACGGCCAGTTGAAGAACCTATCGCACGTCGAGTGTTGGAGTCCGAACCGGAAGTTGAGAACTTGCCGCGACGAATAGGACTGGCCGGTAGCATTCCCGCTGGTGACTCACCGCGGCGGATTAATCCCCAGATTGTCTCTCGGCCAACTGGCGCCGCTAACCGCGTACCCGATTCGCCAATGGATGAGGACTTGCGGCGCTCACGTATTTATCGCGGAAGAGAGCCTCGGGTCACGCCACCAACACAGACGCCGGCCGCCACAACGAGCAACACTGGAACCACACCGGCTGAAACCGAGCCGCGCCGAAACGGTGCCGGTGATGGCGAAGGACGCCGGAGGAACAGGCCGGTTGAATCAGAACCCGGCAGAAATCCGCCTGCTGAAACTGGATCCGGCACTGTGGAACCTGGAGCAGGTACGACGACGCCGGAAACACAACCAACTCCCGCGACCGAAGCGCCGCCACCTTCCGGAGCTGTGGAACGACCTGAGCGTCCAGCAGGTCGGATGGTCCGGCCGTCGCTCCCTGAGGGCGTTGAAAAACGAGGCAGAGGTCAACAAGGAATCGAGTCTTCTCCTACACCCCGACCACAACCCGAACCACGCGTGGACCAACCTTCACCACCGCCACGCGTGGAACGCCGTTCAGAGCCACGCTCCGAACAACCACGCTCGGAGCCACGTCCAGAACCTCGTTCTGAACAACCTTCAGAACCGCCGCGGGTTGAATCGCGGCCAGAGCCCAGACCAGAACCGCAACCTGAACCACGCATTGAGAGACCGACTCAGCGTTACGAGCGGCCTGAACCACCGGAGCCCAGACCGCAACCACGTAACGATCCACCGCCGCGCAACGATCCGCCGGCACGATCGGAGCCGCCACCACGAAATGATCCGCCGCCACCGCGCAACGATCCGCCACCGCGTCATGACCCACCACCACGATCGGAGCCGGCGCCGCGGAACGATCCACCGCCGCGGAACGATCCACCGCCAAGGAACGATCCACCCGCGCGCAGTGAATCGCCTCGCAATGAGTCACCACGTGAATCACCGCGTCCCGATCCTGGTCCCCGTCGGCCGGATAATTTAAGAGGAGGGTTCGATTCTTAACCGGGGCAGCTTGCGCACCTGCCCATCAATGCTGGCGTCAATTTCGCCGATCTGCGAGGCCCCCATTCGTTCGTAGAACCCGGCAGCATTCGGGTCCGCCAAGATATCGATCTCGCGGACCTCGAGTGCTGCCGCACGATCCATCGCATCGAGAAACAGTTCCTTGCCGATGCCAGTCCCAATCGATCCTGGCGTGACCCACATGTGCTCCAACTCCGCCTGCTTCCCCTTCACGCACAGCGCGTAGAAACCCCGGACGTCGCCGTCCTGCTCAGCCACGTAGACCTGATTGTCGCGGATGAAGTCAGCAGTGATGGTGAGGTCTGCTTCCCAGTGTTTGATCCAGTGTTCGGGGTAGCCCCAGTAACGCTTCGCGTCAAGCGCGATCTGCGTCAGTGTCTCGGCCTCTTCTAAAGCTGCGCGTCGGATCATAATCGGCGAATTACATCGGCCGCTGCCAAACGCTGCCGTCGGCATAGTCGATGCGGATAACAATGACGCGCTCCATCAGCGCGGTCCGCTCGTTGGTGTTCAGCGCAGTCAAACTGATCGTCTGCGTTGGCGGCTTGCTGATGGTAACGATGAGTTCTTTTGCCTTACCCGGAGAAATCTTTTCTTCGCTGGTGAACTCGCGCCGGCCGATTTCGGTTTCAGTCTGCCGGTCGAAAAACACATAGTCCCAGTCGATCGACTTTATCGCTTTGTCACCAAGGTTCTTGAGAGTCGTCTTGTAGACAAAGACGTAACGTGACGGTGGTTGTTTGTGTTTGGCGTCGATGTTTGCCGCATCGGCTTTTGCCTCACGCTTGATCTTGTCGACCTCCGCCGAGCCGCCGCGCTTCGCATCCTCGATTCGTCTCTCGTTACGCGTGCGCGCGCGCACTTCGTCGAAGTTTTCGATGGGTCCACCGAACGGGTCTCTTTCCCAACCGATGCGTTCCTTAGCCCAACTGAACTTTACTACTTCAATTCCCGACGGATCAGCCGGAACCGTCGTCGTCTGCGCTATAGAAACCGTGCCCGTTAACGCAATCCACAATGCGACGACAAGCCATTTCATAGCGTTGCTCCTTACGAGAATTCTTGGCGGACCTGAATAATACTCCGCTCCACTCGCTGGAAAAAGGTCTGACGATAAAAGAACCGGGCCGCGGAACGTTAATTCCCCGGCCCGGCCATCGGTGGCTGCGCCTCTGCTTGGGCAGCCGAGCCGAACTTAGAAGACGTACCTGATACCAACAACGATGCGACGGTTGCCACCGTCAGTATCCCATTGGCGCAGGAAACCCGCCGCCGTCACGATCGAATTCGGTGTTCCGAAGTCGCGAGTGTTGGTGGCATTGAAGAAGTCAGCGCGGATTTGCAGCCGCTGGTTCTCACCGATGTTCGTGTTCTTCACTATGCCGAAATCAACGTTGTTGAGTCCGTCGGCGCGAAGGATGTTACGTCCCGCAGTTCCGATCCGCTGCCCGTTTACTAACGCTTTGAAGAGCGCGTTACCGGACGCGTTGACAGTTCCGCGTAAAGCGAACAGTTCCTCGACACTCATTCTCGACATGTCGATATTCGTGTTGACGTTCGGTCGCGTGGCGATACCGATGGCTGAAGCGAGACCGCCGAGCGTTCCGGAAATGTCTGTCGGATTCAACGGCGAGAACGGAGCGCCACTCTGGAAGTTGAAGTTGGAATTGATCTGCCAACCTCCAAGCACCCGACCAGTAAACCCTTTCTGGTCCATGAAGAACGGCAACTCGTAAACGAAGTTACCCGCCAACCGCAGCGGACGATCGTAAGATGACCTGCCGCGGTCGAGCCGGCGGTTGAATGGATCTTGCGCCAGCGCGATCTCGGACGTGGAGTTGTTGAAGATCTCCGACATGCTGTCGATAAAGGAGCTCCACGTGAAGTGAACACCAGCACTAACGCCGCGGCTGAGTCGCTTCTCCACGCTCGCCTGCATTGAGTGATAGATGGACGATCCCGAATTAGCGCGCAAGCGGATTGGTCCGGTGAGCGGATCCGTTCTGACTGGAGGATTGATGACGCTGTTCGCCGGGTCCGTTCTGAATCGAACCGGATTGCCGTCGATACTCTCGAAGAGACCAGTACCCTTCGAGCCAACGTAACCGACGCGCACGACGGTGTCGCGGGACAACTCACGTTGCAACTCGAAGCTAAACGAATCATAAACCGGCGAATGGAAGTCTTCCGTCACTTGCGTGCGGGTGAGGTTCACCGGGTTGACCGGAACGTTGGCCAAATTTGCAAACGCGTTCGTAACGCCGCCCTGATTGAACGCGGAGACAAACGGGAAAGAGCTCCAGATGTTCAGGGCGATGTTGGTGTAAGCATAGTCGAAGGTGCGAGTGTAACCGCCGCGAATGACCAGCTTATCTCCGCCGGTGATGAAGCCCATGATCCCGTCGCTGCTGGTTTGCGGATTCCAGTTGAAACCAATTCTGGGACCCCAGTTATTGGTGTCGCGTCCCGGTATCGGTCTCACTCTGAAGCGCGGATCGCTGCCGGAAGCGGCAAACACTGGATCATTAAACTCGACCAGGTCCTGAATCGGTTGACCGGCATTCTCGTAACGCAGACCAAGCGTCAGCGTGAAGTTCGGCCGCACCTTCCATTCGTCCTGTCCGTAGAAATAGAAGTCGTGCCAATCCAGATGCAAAACGCGAGCAACGCCGGGCAGGTCTTTGTTGATTTGCACGTTGGCGACGTCCGCTACAAAGCTATTCAGATCGGCGTAAACGAGGTGACCCCGCGTCGTCGGTTTGAACAACTGATGCAACTGGCTGCGATGAATGTCGACACCAAACTTCCAGGCATGATTGCCTGTTGTGTACGAAGTGGTGTTCTGGATTTGGAAAGTGTTTCTAAACGACGTTTGCGGCAAGTTGGCAGCCAAACCAATCGCCGTGCGAGTGTTGCCCGCATTCAGACCTAACAATCCGAGGCTGGTGATCTGAATCGAGGGAATCGCCTCAGCGCGAAGATCTGAAGCCACAGTCGCGCTCGCCGCTCTCAGGTAGGCCAGACGAAGCTCATTCACCATTTTCGGGCTGAGAATGCTGTTCAACGCAACGTTCACGCCTTGATTGCGCGAAACGTTCGACGATTCATAGCCGGTAGGTGTCACCTGACCCGCGCCTATCGTGTCAGCGTCCTGATAGATGTAGCGGCCACTCAATGTGTGGTTGCTGTTCAAGTGGTGATCGATGCGAATCGATTGCTGCCAGTCGTTGAATACAAACGGACTGGAGCCCGTGAGCGAACCCAGCGGGACTTTAAACTCCTGGGCGCCGAGAAAAAATGATTGGGTTTGGCCGTTCGGCGTTTGAGCGGCTGGAAGAAAACTGAGCAGCGCCTGGATTTGGGGACGATTTCCGACCTGCTGCTGAAGTATCTGTCGTCCAGCTTCTGTCGGCACGCCCTGAATCGTCTGTCCTTGTTGGAACCGGCGATCCCACCAGCGTTGCAGCGAGAAGAAGAAGAAGGTTCGGTCTTTTCCGCTGATGTAGGTTGGGCCACCTTCGCCAAAACGTGGCAGGTGCAGTGGTCCACCAAATGTCAGTCCCGCCTGGTTCTCAACTCGAAACGGAGCGATCTGCCGCGACGGGTCAGTGGCGTTCTTGTTGCAGAAGCCACCATTCTTGTTGAGGTTGCTGCACGCGTTCAGGTGATTGTCGTTGTGAAACCAGAATGCCGAACCGTGATACTGGTTCGAGCCACTCTTGGTGATCGCATTGAATACCGAACTACTATTACGACCGTATTCGGCGCTGAACTGATTTGTAACCAGCCGCACTTCCTGAATCAGATCGGGATTATTCAATTGAACGACACCACCGCCGACGCCAAAGTCGTTGTTGTCCTGGCCGTCGAGCAGGAAGTTATTTGAACGCAGCCTGCCGCCGTTCGCCGAGTAATTGATGCCGTTGGTGAATCCTGCCTGATTAGACTGGAGTTGACTCACACCGGGTGCGGATAGCGCGACATTGTATACGTTGCGATTCGCGGCAATCGGCAATTCCGATAAACGCCGGCTGTCAAACCGTGTGCCTACTTCGGTGGTGGCGGTATTGAGTATCGATGCGTTTTCGACCACGTTGACGACTTCGCTGACTTGACCGGTCTTTAGCGTGGCATCAACCGTCGCCTGCTGGTTGAGCACGAGCGCGATTCCCGACTGCACGTACTTAGCGAAGCCGGTAGACTCCACTGCGAGCTCATAATCGCCGACCGACATGCCGTTGAAACGGTATCGACCGTCTCCATCAGTTTGGGTTGTACGGGTTTCGTTGGTTTTGACGTTGCGAACCGTCACGGTCGCGCCGGTGACGATCGCCTGCTTTTCGTCTTTAACTTCGCCCGAAATCGAACCCGTGGTCTGGGCTAAAATCGGCGTTGCTAGAAACATAAGCAGAGCTACGAAGAAAACAGAGAGTCTGGTAACTTTATTCATCGTTTGCTCCTTTGCTCAAAAACGCTAGGTGAAGAGCGCCGCTGGTGTGGATTCGGAAACAGAAAAAACTAGTTTGGCGCTGGCTCAATAAGCAACAAACGATCCGTACTCTGACGAGGACCAGCTACTAAGCAGGCAGGTACAATAAGTCATGCTGAGACAAGAATTGACCTCGCGCGCATCCCCTTCAGGGCGTACCAGGAGCCGCGAATTAGCGCGGCAGGCGTTCAAATCTTCGGATTGAATCCATTCTGGTGAAGAGCAGGCGGGCAGCACAGCGTCCGATTTATCATGCCAACCCAACGAAGAATCGAATCGATCGTCTTTCTCGAGCGCAATACCTTCAACATTTCATTCCGCAAACCCGACTTCGAACACGAGTGGGTGGAATACGCCGCAACTGCGGAGAGCGAAGTCGTCGAACGCCTCCGCGATGCCACTATTGCCATCTGCAACAAAGTCGCTTTAGGCAAAGAGGCGCTCTCAAAACTGCCGCAACTGAAACTGATCGCTGTAGCGGCGACAGGCACGGACAACGTCAACCTCGCATATTGCCGCACGCACAACATCGCAGTCTGCAACACTCGCGGATATGCAGTCAGTTCACTGCCGGAACACGCGCTGATGCTCATGTTCGCACTGCGTCGAAATCTGATTTCTTATCGCGACGATGTAAGAGATGGGCGCTGGCAGGAAGCGAAGCAGTTCTGCCTGTTGGATCACTCGATCAGCGATCTGCGTGGGACAGTGCTGGGCATCATCGGATTTGGAACGCTGGGCAAGGCTATGGCCGAACTCGCTCGCGGCATTGGGATGGATGTGATCGTCGCGGAACGTAAACAAGCGACGTCGATCAGACCCGGACGCCGATCGTTCGCGGACGTCTTGCAACTCAGCGACGTGCTCTCGTTGCATTGTCCGTTGACGGAAGAGACGCGCGATCTGATCGGCGCGGCGGAGCTCAAGCAGATGAAGCAGGACGCACTGCTCATCAACAGCGCACGCGGCGGGTTAGTTGACGATCGCGCTCTGCTCGAGGCGTTGACATCGGGAAAGCTTGGCGGCGCCGGCATCGACGTGTTGCGCGTCGAACCGCCGCGCGAGGGTAATCCGTTGTTGGAAGCGGATCTGCCAAACCTGATTGTGACCCCACACAATGCCTGGGCCAGCAAGCAAGCAATGCAGACTCTGGCTGATCAGCTCGTTGATAATCTTGAGGCTTTTGTAAGGGGTGAGCCGCGGAACCTGGTCACCTGATTAGCTAAATCCGTGATTAAGACGCAGCAGCCTCGCCGGCTTCGTCGTGATGCTCAGTCGTGTAGAGACGAAGGATGTCCTGACCCTGGCGTGAGCGCGGATCGATCGTGCGCAGGTGTTTGCGACCCTGCATTTCCCAAATGGCGGTAACGACTCCGTCTTTCTCGACTGCGTGATAGGTGATTTCTTCCGTGGCTGCTGGCGGCGCGGACTCGGTTGGCTGGCTGGCCGCGCCCTGGTTTATTTCAGTTTCGTTTTCAGACATACAAACTCAAAAACTCTCCAATCTCTTGCGGTAGGTTAAGGGTGTCCGCGAATTGTTGCACACGAACATTCGCATGTCCAGTGAGTTGGTCTTTTGGGTTGGGGGTTTGAGCTTTGTACTTTTGTACTTTGTACTTTGTGCTTTGTTCTTTGGTCTTTGTTCTTCTCTGCGAACTCTGCGTATCTCTGCGCCCCTGCGTTAGGCATGACTTTGCAAATCATTTACCGCAGAGTCGCCAAGATACGCAGAGAAGAACAAAGAACAAAGCACAAAGCTACAAAGCACGAACTAACCCCTAAGCCCCAACGCCCTCTCCACCGCTTTTCGCGGTACGACAACACCCCACCCTTGTCTTTCAACGGCGACGCCGTCAACTCGCTCGGCCGTGTCGATCAGAATTCGTTTCACCCGTTGCGGCGTCAGCTTCGGGTTCGCTTCCAACATGCAGGCGACGATCGACGCGACGATTGGCGACGCAAATGAAGTCCCGTCGACGAACTTGTAATGCTGATTGATCACATTTCCTTCCTGCAACTTGATTGTAATCAACTGCCGCAACAACGGCGCCGCGAGCTCGCGCGCTTCGTCGAGATCTTTGTCGACACCTTTATGCGAACCGATGATGGTCGACAGCTCGTCGTCAGCGGCGGCGTCGAGTTCGGCGTAGAGATGTGCTTCGTCAGCCGTCGGCGTGTGCGGGAGTATCGGAGCGGCAACCCAGATCCCCGGCGCAATCACTTCCGGTTTTTGCAGTCCATCAACAGTGGGTCCGTAAGACGATCGATACATGCCACGACGAGCACGATCGAGCGAGTTCTGATCGTCGAGACCGCCAACCGCAATCGCCGAAGGCGAACTCGCAGGCGGCAACACGGGATGCCCTGGCGCCAGCCCGGCATTACCGACAGCGCAAACGACCGTAATCCCTGCACTCACCGTGTCCTCAACCAACCGGCTCAGCGAGTTCTTTAAATACGACTGTTCAAAATCGCCACCGGCGGAGATATTCACGATGCGAATGTCGTACTTCTCTCTGTTCGCCAGCACCCAACGCAATCCCGTTTCGATATGACTCTCCGGGATGCGACCTGTCTTTCCAATCTTCACCAGCACGACCTTCGCTTCCGGCGCGATGCTTCGATACAAACCATTCGAGAGATGGCCGTTGCCGGCAGCTACCACCGACGTCATCATTCCGTGCCAACTCGCAACATCAGGCTTGTGCAGAAACGCGCGGTCGTCCGAGTCTGCAAAGATGCTGTGATAAGCGACTATCCGATCGACGGGATCGGTGAGATCGGGGTGCGCGTAGAAGCCGGAATCGAGGAACGCGATGGTGATTCCGCGGCCACGAAAACGCTCATCCGCGTCCAGTCGCACCGCGGTCGGCAACGCCTGCGTGACGTCCAGATCTGCGTTAATCCTATTGGTAACAACGGCATCAGTCATCCCCAAAAAGATCCGTGAAAATGTATCGTCATGTCAACTTGCCACGCTCGCGCGTCGCTGATAATCTTCCAATTCCCCAACCTGGCGGCCTTAAAAGGAGATAAAAGAGAACATGAGACATCTTGCGATCCTGGTGGCTTTCGTTTTTGTGATTGCGGGCGCCGTCGCCGGCACGAGTGCGCGTGTTGAGGGAGAAGTTCCCGCTGCGCCGGCTATCGGGGCGACGATTGAAGACTTCACGCTTCCTGACGTCAACGGAACTGAGCATTCACTGAAATCACTCGCGGGCAAGAAAGGCACCGTACTGCTGTTCATCGCCGTGCAGTGTCCAGTTTCGAATGCCTACAACGAGCGCATGGAGAAGTTGGCTGCGGATTACAAAGCCAAGGGCATCGCGGTGATTGGCATCAACTCGAATGTCAAAGAAGATGCCGCCGCAGTCAAGGACCACGCCGCCGAAAACAAACTCTCCTTCCCGATCCTGAAGGATGCCGCCAACAGAATCGCCGACAAACTCGGCGCTAGCGTCACCCCTGAGGCTTACTTCGTCGACGTCAACAACAAGCTTCTGTATCACGGTCGCATCGACAACAGCCGCAACGCCGATCAGATCGAAACGTCCGACCTGCGCAACGCTCTCGATGCGGCGTTGGCTGGAAAACCGATCGAGAAGACGGAAGCGAAAGCCTTCGGTTGCACCATCAAACGTGCGTAATCCATGCGTTTATCCCGAGTTGTAATCGCAGTTTGTTGCTGCCTGGTGCTAACGAGCTTCACGGCGCCGGCCCAGAAAAAGGGCCGGCCCGCGAAGACGCAGAAGCCCGTCGTCGTTTCTGCAATCGACACTGAAGCGCTTAAGAAACTGGTCACGGAAGAACGCGAACGCCCGCTGCTCGTGAACTTTTGGGCCACGTGGTGCGATCCGTGTCGCGACGAATTTCCCGACCTCGTCAAGATCGATTCCGAATACCGCCCGCGGGCGATGGACTTCGTGACGGTTTCGCTCGACGACTTCAGCGACATCAAGACGTCAGTGCCGAAGTTCCTCGGCTTGATGAAGGCCACGATGCCCGCGTACCTGCTCAACGTCTCGGATCCGGAACCGGCGATTGATATGGTCGACAAAGGTTGGTCGGGCAGTCTGCCGGCAACTTTTCTCTACAACGCAAAAGGTGAAGTGGTCTACAAACATTTCGGCCGCGTAGACCCGAATGAGTTGCGAGCCGCGATTGATAAGCTGGTCAAGAAAACTGATTGAAGATTACGTGTACTTTGTGCTTGATGCTTTGTTCTTTGTCAGTAGTCAGTCGTTAGTGGTCAGTTGTGAAAAGCCACGGACAACGGACAACTTACAACTGGCAAAGACAAAGCACTGAGTACCAAGCGCAAAGCACCGAATGATTACCCCGGACATCATCGCCGCCCATAACCTCACTACAGAAGAATATGAGCGAATCGAAGAACTGCTTGGCCGCGAACCGATGTTTGCCGAACTCGGCATCTTTTCGGTCATGTGGTCGGAACACTGCTCCTACAAGTCTTCCCGCATTCATTTGAAGCGATTGCCGACCACCGGCGAACGCGTGATCGTGCCGCCGGGCGAAAACGCCGGCGTCGTCGATCTCGGCGACGGCTGGTGCGCAGCGTTCAAGATCGAGTCGCACAATCACCCATCGTTCATCGAACCGTTTCAGGGTGCGGCGACGGGAGTCGGCGGCATACTGCGCGACATCTTCACGATGGGCGCGCGTCCGGTCGCGTCGATGAACAGTTTGCGATTCGGTTCACTGGACCACGCGCAACATGGACGCCGCAATCGATCGCTGCTCGCAGGCGTCGTCGCCGGTATCGCGCATTACGGAAATGCGTTCGGCGTCGCAACCGTCGGTGGTGAAGTCGCATTCGACGATGCGTACGCACTGAATCCGCTGGTAAACGCTTATGCGCTCGGGATCGTGCGTCACGATCAGATCTTCTTTGGCAAGGAGACCGGTGTTGGCAATCCTGTTTTGTATGTCGGCGCGAAGACGGGGCGCGATGGTATTCACGGCGCGACGATGGCGTCGGCCGAGTTCGACGAAGAAGCACTGGAGAAACGGCCGACGGTCCAGGTTGGCGATCCGTTTCTCGAGAAGTTGTTGCTCGAAGCTTGTCTCGAGGCGATGCGCAGCGGTGCAGTCGCGGGTATTCAAGACATGGGCGCCGCGGGACTAACGTCGTCGTCGTGCGAGATGGCCGCGCGTGCCGGAACGGGTATCGAGTTGGACCTCTCGCTCGTGCCGCAACGCGAACAGAACATGACTGCGTACGAGATGCTGTTGTCTGAATCGCAAGAGCGGATGTTGATCGTCGCGCATTCGGGTCGCGAGCGCGAGGTGATGGACATTTTTCGCAAGTGGGACCTGGACGCGGTCGTGATCGGACGCGTGCGCGATACACAACGCATGCAGGTGATTCACAACGGCGAGACGGTTGCGGACATTCCAGTCGAAGCGTTGACCGACGAAGCGCCGAAGTACGAACGACCGATGCGCGCGCCCGTGCGTCAGTCGACGACTGAAGCGCGAACGTTTGAAAGTCACAATCTCCACGCGGATCTCATGAAAGTGCTGGCTAGCGGAAACATCGCGTCGAAGAACTGGGTGTATCGCCAGTACGACCACATGGTCCGAACGAACACTGCGATTCTTCCCGGTGCCGACGCGGCTGTCGTGCGAATCAAAGAAACTCGACGCGCGCTCGCGATGTCGCTCGATGGCAACGGGCGTTATTGCGCGGCGAATCCGCGCGCAGGCGCAAAGTTGATCGTCGCCGAGGCTGCCCGCAACGTCGTATGCGTCGGAGCGAGACCGATTGCGATCACGAATTGTTTGAACTTCGCGTCGCCTGAACGGCCCGAAGTGATGTGGTCGTTTTCGGAAGTGATCGACGGTATGGCCGAGGCTTGCCGCGCGCTGGAAACGCCGGTCGTTTCCGGAAACGTTTCGTTCTACAACGAGACCGAAGGTCGTGGAATTCTGCCGACCCCGGTGATTGGTATGGTCGGGCTGATCGAAGACGTTCGCCGCACGATTCAACCTGGCTTCAAGAATAATGGCGACGTGATCGCGTTGTTGGGTACGACGCAGGATGATCTTTCGATGAGTGAGTATGCGGTGAGTATCGCCGGCGTCACGACGGCTGAAATCACCGCAGCGGGTCGCGTTCCTGAGCTCGATCTTGAACGCGAGCTGGCGGTGCAGAGAGCTTGCCTCGATGCCGCGGAGGCGGGACTGCTAACGTCTGCCCACGATTGTTCCGATGGTGGATTGGCTGTGGCGCTTGCCGAGTCGTCGTTCTCTTCACTGGCACGGCCGGCAATCGGTGCGCGAGTGGACCTTGAAGGACCGCTGAGTGCGACGTCATTGCTGTTCAGTGAGTCGCCGTCGCGGATCATCGTCACTTTCGACGCCGCCGCTACTGAAGAGATTAAAGCAATGGCCGCGCGCCATCGTGCACCGTTCAAAGTTATCGGACGTGTTGGGGGAAACTCGCTGACTGTTTCTGTTGACGCTCGTGAAGTTGTTAATGCGGATATCACGGATCTTGAAACCACGTGGCGGAACGCGCTCTCACGAAAGCTGCAAGCTGAAGTGCCGGCCACGGTTTAATTCATTCGAGAGGGAAGCTTCTTGCATCCCGTCATATCGCTGAACCGAACCATGGTGGAGGCGACCAAGGCGCGCATCGCTGCCGTCTCCTCCGCAACGCTGTACGGACGCGGCGTCTTCACCACGCTCTCCGTTTACGACTCCAAACCTTTTCTCTGGTCCAAACACTGGCAACGCCTCAGCGCTCACGCCGCTAAACTCGATATCGATCACACCGGCTGCACCGAGAAGAGCGTCGGCGAAGCAGTGACCAAACTGATCGCCGTCAACCAGGTGAAGGACGGCCGCGCCCGCGTCACGATGCTCGCGCGTGGTGGCGGCGGGTTCTGGAAAACTAAACTTCCATCGGCGAGAAAAACCGATCTGCTGATCATGACCGGCGATCCGCACCGCGTTCCAACTACGGGCCTGTCGCTCGCCGTGTCACCGTACCGCGTCAGCACGTTCTCGCCGTTAACGGGAATCAAGAGTTTGAACTATCTGGACCACGTATTGTCGCAGGAAGAAGCACGCAGCCGCGACTTCGATGAGGCGGTGGTGCTGAACGAGCGGGGCGAGATCGTGTCAGCAACAACAGCAAACATCTTCTGGGCAAAGAACGGCACGGTCCACACACCGTCGCTGAGCACCGGGGCGCTCGCCGGCATCACGCGCGAGTGCGTGATCGACATCGCCAGCAAACATTTCGTTCCCCTGGTTGAAGGTGTTTACGAAATGGGTGATCTGGTAGACGCCGACGAGATCTTTTTGACGTCGTGCGGAATTGGGGTGGCGCCCGTTACCACGTTTGATTTTCGCCGTTACGCCGTCGAACCTGAAAGTATCGTGAACATCATTCGCCAGGCATTCAGCAAGCTAACTCAGAGTTGAAGGAGTGAGATGGTTTGAAATCAAATCTCCCGCAAAGGCGCCCTTTGCGCCTTTGCGGGAGAAATTTGTTGTTCAACTGAGATTCCGGATTAACGGTAAGGACCTGAG
>DATJKO010000334.1:0-7744 GCA_035491355.1 Pyrinomonadaceae bacterium | reverse complement strand
GTTCGTAGAACGTCTTCAACTCACTCCCACCACGCACAAACCGATCGTAGTTCATCGGGTAAGCAATCTTGTGAAGCGTGCTGCCATAAACGGCCTGCGGCTCCGACTGTTCAGTCGCAACCACCACTTCGAGTGCATCGTCAGCCGCGATGTAAACGTAACGACCCATGAAGTTGACGAAGTTCGTGCCCTGCAATAACAACTGCGCCAGCCACGCGTTGTTATCGTTCTTCGCCGATACGTGGCAGTCGCTGCACTGCTTGGTTTCGGTCGAGCGCACTGTGTGCGGCACGTGCGTGTTGAAAGCCTGACCCGCAAACCCTTCAGCTGACGTCGTCTGTTGCTGCGAATAGATCCATTCGCGATTCTGGTTCTGCGAACTCACCAGCACCGCTGACGACGAACGCACCGGCGCGACACGTTTGCCGGTCACCGTCCCATCGCGACCCAGCATGAACACGTCGTCGCGCAGCACCTGGAAGTTGTATTGCGTGTAGTTGCGCGAGTCGCCGCCTTCGTTATGACGGTTCGGCATCTTACGGTTCGCTTGCATCGACAGGTGACAACCAAAACAGCTCGTCATCCATGACGAATGGCAGGCGACGCACGTCATGTCATTGTCGCGGTGCGCGAGTTGGTTAGAGTCCGTGGGCACATCGCCCCAGGTCGCGTTGTCTTTCCGAATGGTCTTCGCGTAACGCGACTTCTCGTTGTAGTCCTTCGCGCCGGGAGTGACCGTGTCGAGTGTTTGCGGCACACGCCACCAGCGACCGGGCACCACCATAGAGTTCTGCATGATGTCGCCGGTCTTGAGATCGATCTCGCGGCCTTGGTCGTCTTTTCGCTTGCGATCGCGCGTCACTCGTTGAAAGAGCGGGATCCGCGTTCCTTCCGGATCACGAACACGAATGCGCGTCAGGTCCTGGCCCACCAGCGGCTGGTTCTGACTCTTGCGACGCTCAGCCGCCGCCCCTGTCGCAGCCGCAGCAGCAGGACCGGAGGTAAACAGCGTCGCTTTCCTCTGAATAGTGCCGTGACAATCCTCGCAAGCGATCTCGAGGGACGCGCGTGGCTCGTTGTAGAGATTGCCGTCGCCATGCGAGTCCTGGCGGAAGTGACAATCGACGCAGTGCATGCCGCGTTCGAGCTGGATGTCGTTTAGGTGGACGGTCTTTTCGAACTTCTGCGGATCGTCGGCGGCGACGATGTTGCCCTGCGCATCGAGCAGGTTGCCCTTGCGATCGCGTTTGAAGACCTTGCGAAACAACCAGCCGTGTCCATGCGAGTCGGCAAATCGTGTGTTCTGCAAGAGCGCATTGAAACCCGGCGTACCAGTCGTTTGCAGAAACTCGAAGTCGGACCACAACCCGCGCAGACTCGAACCTTCAGGATTTCGATTCAGTTTCTCCTGTTCTTCATCCTGACTCGGATTGCGCTGCTTCGCGGGATACAGCTTGCGGGCGTCGCTCTCGTTGTCCCACCACGTGAGGCCCATGTAACTCGCGACCATGTTCGTGCCCGGATGCATATGGCAAACCATGCACTGCGCGCTCGGAATCTGGCTCGTCAACTGGTGTTTGATTGGATGACCCGACTCGTTTTTCGGAATACTCGTATCAGACGTTTGCGAACGTACGAGATTGCCGGCCTGCTGGTAGAAAGCCGAGTGCGATGGATCGCGATCGTTTGCATAGATGACGTGACAGGCAGAACAACCTGATGAACGATAGTCGCCAGGATGATCGTTCGTGCCGAGATGATTCAACGTCGGATCCAGCAAACGCGTCTTCTGCAAACCGAGGAATACGGGATCCGTCCGGTTCGCAGTGCCGAAGCCGCGCGGACTCAAACCCTTGTCAGGTTTACCAGGTTCTTCTTCCTTGTCCGGCAGGCCGACTTCCAGACGCCGTTTGCCGCCGCGCTCAAATACGCGCAGCACGTTACCCGGCTGTGAGATCTCCCAACGCGGAATCGGATCGATCAAACTCAGAAAGCCTTTGACGCGTCGCTCCTCTTCCGTCGTCGTTTGCAGCAGCGTTTGCGGCTGGCCGTCTTCACTGTAGCTCTCGCCGAAGCGCGGATCTTTCAAGTGGAAACTGCCGTTGTTGTAGAGCGCGGCGCCCCAGAGCATCGCGCCATGCGTCATCATGCTGCGCGGCACGTTCTTCGATTCGATTTCATGACACGACGAGCTGCCGCAAGTCTTTGCGGCGACGCGCAGGTCCCCCGGATTAATGAAACGTACAAACTCCCAACTCTCGCGATTCAACAGCGTGTTGGACCTCTCGGGGTTGGCACCGTTGTACTTCCCTTCCCGTCGCCACTCGCGCGGAAACTTCGGTTGCACGTGCGCCTCTTCCTTCAACTTCGAAGCGGGATTGCCACCATGACAACCCGTGCAACTCAACCCAACCGCATCGCGTCCGTCTTTTAGTTGGTCGAGCGTTTCCGTGGTCCCGTACTTGTGCATCGGCTCGATCATTCCGTGACACGAGACACAACCTTCGACCTTCGCCGGTTGCGGCGACACAAGCATTAACACGGCCAGCAGGTTGACGAAGAATTCGGTCATCAGAAAACCAGTTTGACTTGCGCGAACAGGTTGTAGAGCGCCTTCTTCGGGCTGATCACATCGGGCCGGCAGAAGTCTTCGACTCCCGGCGGGCAGTTGCGGTTCGCGTCGGTGAAAATGTCGCGAAAACCGCGCCCTGTTTGCAGCGTCGCCGCGCCGAAAGTCAGCGTGAAGTTATTGATCAGAAACGGCCGGTATGCGACGCCCAAGCTGTAATCAAATCCGATGTCGTGCCGGATGCGGTTCTGAAACAACACCAGCTCCAGCGGCTCGGTGCGATGAAACCGCAGGTAGTTCGCATTGAAGATCGCCTTGATGCGTTGCGTGACTTCAACATCGACACCGGCGTTGTAAATGAAGATCCCGGGGTTGACGAAGTTAGCCTGCCCCTGGATTTTGCTGCTGCGCAAACTCGGCAACAGACTGTTTGGCTGGACCAACCCGACGCCGGTTTGCGTCAGACGAATTCCGTTGCGCACCCAAAACGAAAACTGCCCGCCTGCGAAATTCGGATCGTCAAAGATCGCGTCGAAGCCTGACGCGCGATCGTCAGTCGGATTCCCGTCACCCTGAGCGAAGAAGAACGATCCTTTGAAACGAAGATAGTCGCGATCGACCGACGCTTCGGCCGCAACCATGTGCGAACGCACAGCGACTCGTCGCCCGGCGATCGGGTTGTGCTCATCGTGTCCAAAAGCGAAGTAATAAGCGTGCGAGAGATTCAAACGGCCAAGGTGTCCGTCGCCACTGAACCCAAGATAACCAACTTTGATTGCGTGTGGCCGCGCGTCGCCGATCAGTGCCGGCCGGACGAGAAAACCGTTGCGATCGAATTCCACCGAGCGACGATCGTCGTTGTAGTGGAAACTTCCCTGGATCGTGTAACCCTTGCGAATGAAATCCTGCCGAAAGATGTTCGCGACGTAGACGTTTTGGTGACGCGTGTCGAAGCGATTCAAACCGCTGTTCGTGTCTTTCTCGAGCATCGAGAAGTACGCGCCGTTGAACTGGACACGATTGTTGTCGAGCGAACCAAACACGCGCGCGCCGAGGTTGTTGTCGGAAAAAATGAAACCGCGGAAATCGGAAACGAAGGGTTGAATACCGGCGCGCAAGGAAACGAAATCGTAGTTGGCGTTGACGTCGGCCAGCTTCACTTCACCAAACGCTTCTTCGAGCGATGCATGCCAGTCGGTGCGATTCGTGCCGCGACGCACGTCGATGTTTACTACGCCGTTTTCGCGCGCGTCGAGATAGTTTGGGACGCTGAATGTCGGCGAGAACTTGATCGCCCAATCGCGTGGTTTGAACGTGGTGTCGCCGTGGAACAGTTCAAAACTGAACTGCACCGTCTCAGCGGCGGAGAACTGTTCCGGGCGGCCGAAAAACTCACCGCTTACGGGATCGACAGTGCTCACATCCGAAGGTGTCGGCGCGCGGCGTTGTTCGACCGTCGTTGAACTGACGGCCGTCAAGATCATGAACAGCTTGTCCCCTTTGATTGGATAGTCGCCCTTGAGGACGTTCTGGTTGTAAGGGTCCCACCAGCGACCTCGCTTGAACGGAATATCTCGGCCGCGCGCGCCCCGGTCACCGTAGCGATCGTACTCCGGAAACGCGATGCGCCAGCGATCGGGCGTCTCGCGTTGTGGCAAGGGCGGTGAGGGTTGTGCGGTGCTCCGCGGTAACGCAAGAGCTATCTCGACCACAGTTTCCTTGCCGGATTCGATGATCACGTTCTCCAGCGTGTCGCCGCGCACGATCGCGAAGTCGCCGTAGTTCTTGTCTTTGTCAAACAGTGCGACATGCGGTTGGTCCAACGTGACGCGATACGCGCCCGCGCGGAGTTCCAGTGAATAACTGCCGTCTGTTTTTGTTTCGGTGCGACTTGTTTGGCGGGTAACTTGATTGGTAACGACGACGACGGCGTTCGGGACCGGCTCGCCCACGGATGAACGAACAACGCCTTTAAGTCTGCCGGAGTCCTGGGCCACAACCGGAAGACAACTCGCCACGATCAGACTCGTCAGTGCTATTGTTCTCAGCGAGCGACGGATCACGCGGTTTGCCTTTTACCACAGATCATCCGGATTACACAGATAAAATTTGTGATACATTGTGCGCCGATGTGGCGTCGAATGATCTTCCTGTCGTGTGTGCTCTTCGCCGTCTATGCGGGGGCGCAACAGAGCGGCCCGATCCTGATCAGCAACACCGATTCGACGCGCGCCATCGCTTTCGATTCCGTCACTCGCCAGCGCGAACCGTTTTTCACCACCGCACAGATCAAGTTCGGCATGGACCACGCAACACGCATCATGCTGTTTGCGATGAACCTCAACTTGCAACCGGGTGAGACTGCCGGCGCCGTCACAGCGGAGGCAGAGGATGCGAATCGCAACATCTATGCGCTCACAGTCGAAAGCGTCGGGAAGGTGCCGGATCAACCGTGGGCTACTTCGATCGTCGTGCGGTTGGGAAGCGAACTGCCGGAAGCTGGCGACGTGCTGGTGCGAATCAAGTATCGCGGCATCGCCAGCAATCGTGTGCGCGTCGGTATCGGCCAGCTCGGCGGTGGGCCGCCCGATGATATCAACTCAATACCGACACCCGGTCTGTCCGGTCCACTCGATCCGCCATCAAATATCGCCGCCACTAACCTCACCGCAACCGATGTTCAGACGATCATTCAACAAGCAGCGTCGGCTGCGGCATCGTTCGCGAGACCGGTAACGATCGTCGTCACGGATCGTGAAGCGAATGTGCTTGGGTTCTTTGCGATGGCCGGCGCGCCGGCAACGTCGACTGTTCGCAGCATCGGCACGCTTGGTCGAGGTCTCGAAGGCGCCGTTGTTCCGGCGGCGGAAGCAGCGACCGCGAAAGCCGCGACGGCAGCGTTTTTCAGTACCACCGGCAATGCTTTCTCGACACGCACGGCCGGATTCATCATTCAGGAACACTTTCCGCCGGGAGTCAGCTTTCGCGCGGGTGGGCCGCTTTACGGCGTTCAGTTCTCGTCGCTGCCGTGCAGCGACATTAAGAAGCCGTCGGCGCGACTCGGTCTCTCAGCAGATCCTGGCGGACTGCCGATTTATAAGAACGGATTACCGGCCGGTGGGATCGGAATCGAAGGCGACGGTCTTTACACCGTCGATCGTAATCCGAACGACAACGATCAGCCGGTCGAGGAACTGATCGCCGCGTCAGGGACTCGCGGCTTTGAGGCGCCGAGCGGGATAACCGGCGATAAGATCCTCGTCGACGGCATCCGGCTTCCGTTCTCGAACATCGTCACGCCACCTGCGCCATCGAACGTTGCGAATATCGCAGGCGCGACCATTTCGTTTCCGGCGCCGGCCTCGGGGTTTGTGCCGCAGACCGTCGGCGGTATCGGCGGTGAAGTCGATTCACGTTTCTTTCCATTCATCGCCGGCACCGCACCTGCCGGAGCAAACGCACTGACCGCTCCGGACGTGCAAACGATCATCTCGCGAGCGGCTCAACAAGCGAACATCACACGCGCCGCGATCCGCCAACCGCTCGGCAGTAACGCCCGCGTCTCGATCGCAGTCGTAGATGCAGCAGGCGTCGTGCTGGGCGTCTTCCGACAACAGGACGCGCCGGTGTTTGGTTTCGACGTCGCAGTGCAGAAGGCGCGGACGGCCGCGTTTTTCTCTACGCCGAATGCCGCCACCCAAGTACGCAGCGCTGGTTTTGGCTCATACATGGATCGAGCCGCGACCGACGCTCTGAAGTTTGACGGCACGTTTGCTTTCAGTGCTCGCGCAATCGGTTTTCTACACCGGCCGTTCTTCCCTGATGGAATTAACGACACTGCCGCGGGACCGCTGAGCACTCCGCTCAGCGAATGGAGTCCGTTCAACGTCGGGCTGCAACTCGACTTGGTCCAAACGGGCTTCCTCGCTTCGTTAGGTGGGCCGGCAGTTCCCTGCACTTCGATTCCGGGTTTGCCGAACGGTATTCAGATCTTCGCCGGCAGCGTGCCGCTCTACAAAAACGGTGTCCTCGCCGGCGCCATCGGCATTAGTGGCGATGGCATCGATCAGGACGATCTTATTGGGGCTGCGGGCGCCAATGGGTTTTCGCCACCAACCAACGTCAGGTCAGATCAGATTTTTGTTCGCGAAGTACGTTTGCCTTTTTTGAAGTTTCCGCGCAGTCCGAATCTATAGCGAATGAAGCTCGCGATAACAGTAATCGTGCTGTTGCTGCTCGCATTCGGGGCAACGACCGGGTTCACTCAATTACCCACTGGCGTGCTTCGCATTCGCGTGCGCGTCAAATCCACTGACGCCGCTCCGTTGCGCGGGTTCGCGCGAAAACGTTTCTACCTGATCCCCGGCACACTCGAACAGAACCGAGCGCTCGTCGATGCGATCGAGCGTCAGCAGCTCATTTCGCGCGACTGTTACTATCGCGAACTCGGTGCGAGCCAGGCACTGATGGCGTGGCTGAGAGCGGGTGAATGTGAGTCGGTCTACTGCCGTGAAGTCGAGCAGGAGTTTATTACCGGGCCCAAGCCGGTGCCTGAGTTTGCGGCGGCTTACGCCGCGAGCCAGAAGGAGTTCGCCGGCGACGACACGGCTCGAAAGTGGATAACGACGAACCTCGATCCGAAGATTCGCGACGGGTTTTACAAGTATCGCCAAACGGCAATCGCGACTTTGCTGAAGCAGACGACAGGATCTGTGTTGTCTGTCATGACCGATCGAAACGGCACCGCGTACTTCACTGAACTTGGTCCAGGTCCGTACGTCCTGTCGAGTGTGATTCCCACCGAGCTGGACCAGAGCGTTGTGAATTGGAATTGCGAGGTGCAAGTAAAGCCGGGTGATCTCGCCACGGAAAAACCGTATCTCCTTTCAAATCGCAAAGATCGACTCGTCAAGTGTGTTGCCGTAGAGAAACCGCTGCCGCCGTGTCCTGAACCCGTCAAATGAAACTACTCATTTTGCTCACGGTCATCAGCCTTCCCTTCTGGCAACGGGTGGACTATTCGAAGTTTTCACACGCGACAAAGAAGCATCAGGCTGAGTGCAAGACCTGCCACACTGTACCGACTAAAGAATGGCCCAAGGCTTCGAAGTTTCCTGACATCGTCGACTACCCCGACCATGCGGCCTGTGTGAGTTGTCATCGAACGCAATTTTT
>DATJKO010000333.1:0-2487 GCA_035491355.1 Pyrinomonadaceae bacterium | reverse complement strand
TCGACGAGCGCGCCGATTTGTTTATCCACCGCACGGTAAACGTCTTGTAAGAACGAAGCGTCGTCGGAGTCGAGCACTTTATGAAGTTGGTGGTCTGGAGCAACTGTATGCCACAGTTGATGACCTGCATGATGAAGCTCGGGAAACACAATGAGCGATACTTGCGGCCTGGTTTTCGCGATCAACCGTTGCGCCAGGGTACCGCGCAATCGAGCGCCTTCGACGCAAGCAGACGCCAACTCTCTCAGGCTGCCGTTACTATCTGGTGTGCTGGTGAAGAACCGGTTCACCGACAGCGGATGCGGAGGTGACTCTTCCAGCAGCGAGTGAATTGATTCAGGCGCTGCTCGTAAGCCGGCGGCCGTCGAGTCGTGCGCCCACCACTCGCAAACCTCGAACCCTTTCGTGATCCCTACCGGCGGCGCGAACGGAACATCAAACACACCAACTGACACTCCGCATTCCGCTAGTCGCTTCCAGAACGGCGTCAGATGATGACCTTCATAACGCCGCAGACTCATCGTCTCCGGCAGCCACTTCCATTCGCTGTAGATTCCATGTGCGGACGGTTCTTCACCCGTGAGAAAAGTGGGCCACACCGCGCCGCTGCCAATCGTCGACGGCGACTGCACTTCCAACCACCTGCCGCCGTCGAGCAACGAGCGAAGCGCAGGCATCTCGCCTTGCTCGATCATTCGTTGCACCAGGGTCGACTCGGCGGCATCGATTCCGATCGCCAACACGTTCGAATCGCGCTTAGTGTTCACTCAGCAACTCCTGCGGATTAATCGCTCGTCCTTCAGCAGCCGAGCGCACGCACGCTTCCAGCACGGCGACTGTTTGCAAGTTGTCGCGACCACTCACTTCCGGCGTTTCTCCGTGGGCCACCGCTTGCTCGAACTGGTCCAGCAAGACTCGCTCCTCCGTCTTGTTTCTCGGCCCTCGTCGCACCAGTCGCGGTAACTTGCCGTTCTCCCAGAGGATCAACCAACGATGAAAGACATGAAGTGTCGCCCGCTCGCCGATGAAGCGGGCATAAAACTCCTGCCCACCTTCGAAGAACGTATGACCAGTCGATTCGTACGTTGCCGAATAGGAAACGCGTGTGTTGTCGGCAGTAGCAAGCAACAGCTGAAGCGACGCACCTCGCGGTAGCTGTCCCCACGGCATAGTGAAAGAATCCGCGACGACGTTGGTGAACTCAGCGCCAAGCACGTAACGAAGCGCATCGAGATGATGAACGCTCATGCCCCACAGCACGCTCTCCTGGAGCCTGGCGCGCGACGCGGGCATTTCATGGAAAGGACGATAGTAATGACACACGACCATGCCGATCTGTCCCAGTGCGCCCTCGTCGATGACGCGCTTCACGGTGCGAAACGATCGCAGGTAGCGATAGTTTTGCGCCACGAGTAATGGCGTGTTGTTCGACTCGGCGAGCGATACGAGTCGAACGGCGTCACTCAGTCGCACGGTAAACGGCTTTTCGATCAGCACGGGAAGCTTGCGTGAGAGCGCGGTTTCGCAGGCTGTTACATGACAATCCTCGGGTGAGGCAATAATCACAGCCTCGCACCTGGCCGAATCCAAAGCGTCTTCGAGACAAGTGAAACATTGGGCGGCCGGAACGGCGTAATCGTCCGAGAGTCGTTCCAGCGGCGCCGCATCGACGTCAACACACGCAACCAGCTCGAATGACGGCAACGCGGTTTTGACTGCGCGCACCCAATCGCGACCACGGCCACCTGCACCGACGACAGCTACTCCGATCGCCATTCGTAAGGTTTCCCATCCTTGATAATCGCGCTCGCAAGCAGATCGCGAAGCCTTATCGAGCCACGCAGGAAAAGTTTGAGGGTAAGCGGACTGACGTGTCCCCAAACTGCGGAAAGGAAGATCGTAAAACTCTTAACATTCCATTTGAACGAATTCTTCTCGAGCATGGGCTGGAGCAACCGCGGCGGCTCACCGGCCCAGAGTCGCATTGCGCCGAGCATGTAGAACGCAGCGAGCGAGTGGCCATTGTTCGAATGGTTCTCGCCGACTGCGCGCAGGCCATTGAATAGCGTGGCGTTGTTTTGGTGATAGCGATAGCTGTACAAGACGTCGGGCAGAGTCAGTACGCGTCCCTGTGTGGCCATCTTCGAAAACAGCATCTGGTCTTCGCCGGCGGGAGTGTCGTCATAACCGCCGACGCGATCGAACACGTCGCGACGAAACATCGCCGAACCGTGCGGAAATGGAATGTAACCGGATCGCCTTAACAGCCGCCAACGATCACGCGGACGAACGAAGCGCCCGCTGGCGTCGATGCCGTCGCAAAGGGTAGCCACTACGGCAACGTCCGGACGGTCATTGATGACCTCCCACTGGCGTCGAAGACGATCGGGATGAGCGATGTCGTCAGCATCCATGCGCGCGACGATCTGCGCGCGGGCTCTTGCGACAACAGCGTTTGAACTACCAGACAAACCCAGTCGCGTTTTG
>DATJKO010000332.1:0-1629 GCA_035491355.1 Pyrinomonadaceae bacterium | reverse complement strand
CGATAAAGATCGACATGCCGCCCCGCTTGTACCAGGCACCGGCCGGAGACTCGCTAGCGCTCTCAGCTTCGACGCGCGCGCCGCCTTTTAAATAAATCCAAACCGGTTGGTCGTAAGTTCCACTCTTCGGCGTGCTTGGCTCTGCGACAGGCTCGATGGCTTCGAAATGATCGTCGTCGTTTTTACTCGGCGTCGCCGAAGCAGCAGCGGGTTCAATCGTGGTGCGCTCGATCTTCTTGACCTTACTCTTCGGCAGCAGGTTGCTAAGATTTCCCTGCCGGTACCAGATTCCCTGCGGCATCTCTGTGGCTTCGTCCACGACGAGGTACGAACCGTCAGTCAGTTTCAGCTTCACTTCCTCACGGACCTGCGCAGATCCGTGCCCGGAATAGGCCACCACCAGGATTCCAATGAGTAGTAGTTTTGATTTCATAGCTCCAGCGGATCGTTTTCCTGCTGCGCAAACGAGTGCGACGTACCGAAGTAATTGCGCCAGGCAATGTCGACGACTTCCGGCGTCAGTTCGAGGCTGTGGTTTTCAAACTTGCAGATGTCCGTTGCGCGGTCGAGTATGTCTCGCGGTTCGCAGCCTTTCAGCTGCCGGCGTTCGCTTCGATACTTCGCGAGAATATGATTCAGGATCGGCTGATCGACCTTGATTCCCCGCCTTCCCGCCTGGTAGCGGAAGATGTCCGAATAAGCGTTCGGCGTTGGCGGCTCGACGCGGGCGCGATAACCCATGCGTCGCAGGAACGCCTGGTCGGCGAGATCGTTCTCGTCGAGGTTCGTCGAAAATACGACGAGCTGCTCGAACGGAACTTCGATCTTCTTTCCGGTGTGCAACGCGAGATAGTCAACACGTCGCTCCAGCGGAACGATCCAGCGATTGAGCAGATCCTGTGGCGCCACGCGTTGGCGACCGAAGTCGTCGATAACCAGCGTGCCGCCGTTTGATTTCATCTGAAACGGCGCTTCATAAAACTTCGCCGCATCACTCCACGTCAGGTCAGCATTCTCCAGCGTCAATTCGCCGCCGACGACGACTAACGGGCGTTTGATCAAAATCCAGCGACGATCGAAATCGATCGGTGTGTCCTCGGTTTCCATCGGTTCGTGGCAATGACCATCGAACACGCGGATGATCTGTCCATCGATCTCGACTGCATACGGAATCCAAATTCCGCCCGCGAGTGCACCATTGATACGTTCGGCGACTGCAGTCTTTCCTGTTCCCGGCAATCCTGTCAGAAACAGCGAGCGGCGCGAATTGATGACGCAACCGAGCGTCTGCAACAACGACTCCGGCAGTACCAGATCGTGAAACGCCCGACGGACAGTATCCATCGACGCCGTGTTTGACGGGATCGACTGCAATTGCATCATGTGCGAATAGTCGCGTAACGACACGGGCGCCGGCCCAACGTAACCGCACATCGACAATAGCCGCGTGAGACGATCCCAACCGTGGTCCAACATCGCGTAACGCGTCGATCCGATCGCCGACTGCATCTTCACTTCGATCAGCTTCTCGCGGTAGAGCTGCTGAAGCAGATCTTCAGTCAGCGTGCGCGGAAGATTGATGCGTTCGGCCACGGCGGTCGTCGTCGGCTCGGGCAACATCGCCACGTG
>DATJKO010000331.1:0-2502 GCA_035491355.1 Pyrinomonadaceae bacterium | reverse complement strand
GCCGACAGCCGCATCTCAAACAACACTACCAATGGCCTTATCGCGAGCGTTTCCGGCGCCAACCTCACTGCCGAGGGCAACACGATCTCGAATAATGCTACGGGAATCAATGCAGCCGCCGGATCAGCCGTGAAGGCGTTGAGCAACGTCATCGTCTACAACACGACCGGCTTTGCCGGCACCACGGCCCAAATTCAGACCGACGGTCAGAACAGGAACGCAGGTAACACCACACCGGGAGCACCCGGAGGTGGCCTCGTCACCATTCACTAACCCAGTCGTCTTCTCAGACTAAACTGAGAGTTCCCCGCATGTCCGTTAAGCGCGTGCGGGGAATTTCTCTTTTTCGCTGATCTGTGTAAGCTGTGGTACCCGGATGAAGCCGATTATCAAAGCGACGACCATCGCCAAGCAGTATCAACTCGGTCCAAAGAACATCAAGTACAACACTCTTCGCGACACGTTGGCGGACGTGGTGCGCGCCCCACTCAAACGACTGAGATCGAATAACTCAACCGGGACCATCATGGCCTTGCGTGATGTGAGCTTTGAAGTAGCTTCCGGCGAGGTTGTCGGAATCATCGGTCGAAACGGCGCCGGCAAGTCAACCCTGCTGAAAGTGCTGTCGCGAATCACCCAGCCTACTTCCGGTCGTGTCGATCTTTATGGACGGGTGGCCAGTCTGTTGGAAGTGGGCACGGGGTTTCATCCTGAGTTGTCCGGACGCGAGAACATTTATCTAAACGGCGCGATCATGGGTATGACCCGCGCCGAGATCAGACAAAAGTTCGACGAGATGGTCGCTTTCTCGGAAGTCGAGAACTTCATCGATACGCCGGTGAAGCACTTCTCGAGCGGCATGTACTTGCGTCTCGCGTTCGCCGTCGCCGCACACCTGGATCCGGAAATTCTTTTGGTCGACGAAGTGCTCGCCGTCGGCGATGCGCGATTTCAACGCAAGTGCCTCGATAAAATGGAAGACGTGCGACAGGCAGGACGAACAGTCATCTTTGTATCTCACAATATGCCCGCCATTACTCGTCTGTGTCCGCGTACGATCCTGCTTGAAGACGGCGCGATCTCGTTCGATGGACCGTCGCACGAAGCCGTGAGCATGTATCTCGGTTCGGGCACGCGGACAAATGCGGTGCGCGAGTGGCCCGACGTTCAGAACGCCCCGGGCAATGAGGTGGTGCGGCTGCGCGCGATTCGAGTGCGCGACGAAAATGGAGAGATCTGCGAGAGCATCGATATACGGAGTCGCGTCGGCGTCGAGATGGAATTTGAAGTCTTGCAGCCCGGTCAAGTGCTGGTGCCGAATTATCATTTTGTAAATCAGGAAGGCGTGCTTGTTTTTATCGCGAATGACCACGACCAACAGTGGCGGCGCAAACCGCGTCCGGCAGGCCGCTACGTCAGTACCGCGTGGGTGCCCGGAAACCTGCTCGCCGAAGGCGCGATGATTATCGGCGCCGCTGTTACTTCGATGGAACCGCTGAAGATTCATTTCTTCGAGCGCGACGTCGTTGCCTTCCAGGTGATCGACACAATGGACGGCGACTCAGCGCGCGGAGACTATGCTGGAATCATGCCGGGTATCGTTCGACCGCTGCTCAACTGGACGTCACAGTTCACGCCTGCAAGCTCTTCACCGGCGCCGGGAGGTCCAACCGCATGAAGGTAGTCATTCTCGCCGGAGGACAAGGCACGCGGCTGACAGAGGAAACTGATCTCCGTCCGAAGCCGATGGTCGAAATCGGTGGCCGCCCGATCCTCTGGCACATCATGAAGCACTACGCGCATTATGGTTTCAAAGAGTTCTTCATTGCGCTCGGTTATCGCGGAGAGATCGTCAAGCGCTTCTTCCTCGACTATTGTGCGTTGAGTGGAAGCATGACGCTCGATCTCTCGAATGGCGACGTGAAAGACCGTGCGGGCGATTGTGAAGACTGGCTGGTCCACCTGAAAGACACGGGCCAGGAAACCAACACGGGCGGGCGCATTAAACGTCTCGAACCGTGGTTGAAAGACGGTACCTTCATGATCACGTACGGGGACGGAGTCAGCAATGTTGATCTCTCGCGGTTGCTGGAGTTTCATAAGTCGCAAGGACGAATTGCCACCGTGACCGCGGTGCGACCGCCGGCGCGTTTTGGCGGATTGATATTCTCGGGCGACCTCGTAACGGAGTTCACTGAAAAACCGCAGATCGGCGAGGGCTGGATCAACGGCGGGTTCATGGTGTTCGAACCAGCCGTGTTTGATTATCTTGCCGGCGACGACAGCAGTCTCGAGGCCGACGCACTCGAAAAGTTGGCCGCGGATAAGCAACTCGTCGCGTTTCGACACGAAGAGTTTTGGCAGTGCATGGACACGATGCGCGAAGTCAGACTCTTGCAGGGTTTGTGGAGCAGCAACAATCCACCGTGGAAGGTATGGGCGTAGCAGCCGAGCTCATTTGTCATTTATCATTTGTCGTTTTTCATTTCTCATTTTCCGGCA
>DATJKO010000330.1:0-6261 GCA_035491355.1 Pyrinomonadaceae bacterium | reverse complement strand
GGCGCTGAAATCTCGCCGCAACTAGCTGACCTGTTTGGTCGCTTGAAGTGGCGATGGCTGCATCGGGAACTGATGCTGTGGAGCGAGGCCACGCGCGGATCTTACTTCGGAACGTTGTGGCGGGGAGCAGTGCGGCCCGCGCTTTCGCACCGCTGGAGCTCGTCGTCTCGCGACACAACGCTAATCGATAGCAAGTTTGCGAAGCAGCTCGAACTAATCGAGCGCAGCACACATGAAGCCGATGCATTGGGTTTTGATTTGCCGAGCTCACGCGTGCAGGCGCGCATGTTGTCGTCAGCGATTCGAGCGATTGCGAGTTGCTACTACCGCGATCGAGTAGCGACCGAGTATCGGTTCCCGTTTCTGCACCGGCCGCTGGTCGAGTTCCTGCTGGCCATTCCAATCGAACAAAAACTGCGCCCCGGCGAAACGCGTTCGCTGCAACGTCGAGCGCTGGAGCAGTTGTTGCCTCCGGCAATTCTGCGGCGGCAGAGCAAACGATGGTCGACTGAAGCGCTTTGTCGCACGTTGGCGAACACGTGGGACGAAGTCGGCGCTTTGCTCAATCAACCACTCGTTTGCGAGTACGGGTTTGTCGCGGCTGCGCCTTTTGCGGAGGTGGCGAAACGAATCCGGCACGGGTTGCAGAACATCGACGGAGAACTGCTCGCGGTGCTTTCCGTCGAGTTGTGGTTGAGAGCGTTGGAGATGCGGAAATCGTCGACGCTAAACACGGTGAAGTTGGCAAGTTGAGAAGGGAGTAAGCGGATGAGGAATGATGTTGTCTATCGCGTTGCTGCTGACGTGTGTTTCAGCACGGATCCCGACGGCACAATAATTCTCGACGTTCAGGGCGGCAAGTTTCACAGCTTGATTCAGAGTGGCAGTAAGGTCTGGACCGTTCTGGCCTCACATCCTGACGGAATCACTCAAGCGGAGCTGATCGATCAACTCGTGGGCCATGACGACGAGTTTGCGCAAGAGCCACGCGACAGAGTCGAGTTCGCGATCCTCAACGTCCTGCAAAAGCTCAGTCACGACGGCCTGCTCGAGACTAATCAATCGCCGCAGCCTTCAGCGCTGCAATTGATCAGGTGCAGATTGTGCGTCGCCGGCGCCACGGCGATTCGTCACACCGGCAACGCGCTGATTCGCCTTCGCAGTGTCAGCGCCGCTGCGTTCATCGAGTTTGCTTTCTACGAAGTGATTCGCAAGTTCGGCGGGTTTTACGCACGACACAAGATCATTCGCAACTGGCCCATCGCCGCCAAGCCGCAGCCGAGTAATGGCGTCGAACTGCCGGCGGTTTGCGAGGCAGTTCATACGGCGGCGGTATGGTATCCGAAACAAACATTGTGTTTGCAGAAGGCGTCGGTGACGACGAGTCTGCTGCGCCAGCATGGATTTCCGGCCGACATGAAGATCGGAGTGCGCAAACAACCGTTTCACGCGCATGCCTGGGTCGAAGTTGATGGCCAGGTCGTCGGCGACCATCAGAACGTGCGCAAGTACTTCCGGGAGATCGCCAGTTGGTGATCCGTTCTAAAGCTCGGGGAAAGGGCAATAGCGATGAGTGGGATCGGAGCGATATTCAGTTTTGACGAGGCGGCGGTTAGCCCCGAACAGTTGAAGATGCTGGCGGACGGCGTGTCGCAGCGCGGACCCGACGGCACCACTGCGTTCTGCGAGGCCAACATCGGAATGTGCTTTAGTGCGCTGCACACCACTCGCGAGTCGTGGCTCGAGAAGCAACCGCTGGTGACGTCCGCCGGGGAGGTCCTCGTGTGGGACGGCGTCTTGTTTAATCGTGAAGAGTTGATTGCGCTGCTTCACATCGGACCCGATGAAGATCGAACTGACGCCGGAATCGTAAGCGAAGGTCTGGTCCAGCAGGGCGCCGGGTTCCTCTTGCGAATCATCGGCGACTTCGCGATCGTCCACTACGACCGTCGCACAAACAGCCTGCTGCTCGCACGAGATCCGTTTGGCATCCGGCCGTTGTTCTATCACCGCAGCGGTAACCAGCTACTGGTTGCGTCCGATCTGGCGGCACTGATCAAAGTTAGCGGGCGCGTGCCGGAGTTGGACCACGAATATGTGGGCATTTACCTGGTGACGCTTCCACCGGCAGATCGAACGCCGTACCGTAACTTTCATCCCGTTGAACCAGGACACATGATCGTCGCCCGCGACGGAACGCTCACCGCCACTCGTTTCTGGCGACCCGAATACGTCAAAGACATCGTCTACAAGCGCGACGCGGAATACGAAGAACACTGCCGCCAGTTGATGATCGATGGTGTGCGCCAGTGCCTGCGAACGGATGACCGTCCGGTCTGGGCAACGCTCAGCGGCGGCTTCGATTCGAGCACCGTTGTTTGTCTCGCCAATGAACTCGTCAGGAGCGGTGCGGCTGAAGCAAAACAACTCGAGACCGTGTCGATCGTTTTTGATGAAGCGCGCAGCTCTGACGAGCGACCATTCATGCGTGCGGTCGAGGAGAGAGTGGGCCACACAGGGTTGCACTTGAGTGATGACGCGAACTGGCTGGCGATTCCCTCACCCAAGGAATCGCTTCACGGGGTTCCCACTCCGCTGCTCTGCGTGCCCGGCCGGTTGGATCGCGTGCGAGACGAGATGGTCCAGCGGGGTGCGCGCGTGCTGCTGAATGGGCTTGGCGGCGATCAGGTCTTTTGGAACATGCCGATTCCCTCACCGCAACTGACGACGCTCTTAGTGAACTTCAACTTCATCGCCTTGCATCGTGCGACGCAGGTTTGGAGTCGCGCATTCAAACAGCCTTACCTGCACACGCTTTGGAAGATGGCGGTTCTGCCGTTTATGCCCGACGCCGTCAGAGCGCCGTTCCAACCGAAGCTGATACTACCCAACTGGCTCGACCGGCGCCTCGTGCGAAACATGCGATTGCGAGAGCGAACATTGCCGCCGCGCGACCCTTACGGGTTCGCCGATCGCGGCAAGCAAATTCAATCAGGTGCATTCCAGCAGCTCATTCGCATGATTGCCGGTGGCGGTTACGCGGAGCGCGACGGGATCGAACAGAGATCGCCGTTGCTTTATCAACCGCTCGTCGAATTCTCGTTCGCGATTCCGTTTGCACAAAAGTTGAGACCGGGAGAGCTGCGATCGTTGATGCGCCGAGCGTTACATAACGACTTGCCGGAAAAAATTCTGACTCGTCCCGGCAAAGGCGAAATCAGCGAAGCGATGCATAAGGGACTGCTGCGCGAAAGCAGCAGAGTCGATGTGCTGCTAGCTGATCCTCTGGTTTGTTCACTTGGTTTTGTAGATCGCGAGCGGCTGCGAGCAGCTGTCAGCCTGGCCAAACACGGCGCAAAACTTAATGTTGGCGCACTACTCAAAACTATCTCGCTGGAGATCTGGCTCCAGTCGTTCCAACACCACGGTGGGATTCTGAACTCCGATCTCAATGCAAACGCGAGTTCGATCCTGCCGCTGGTGTCGCGACCTGCAAACGCGACGAGTTGATTCTGAAAGAAAGGAGGAAGCGGCCATGACTACCGAAAACTTCGAGACGGTTGAACTCGGTCAAGCGGAAGCGCTGATCGAAATCGGCATAGGAACTGTGGAAGAACTTCAGGACAAATTTGAGTCTGCCACTCCGCCATATGTGGAGTTTTGAATGTTTAATGCGGCGATACCCCCCGTTTCGATTACTGAGGAAAGGAGGAAAGGCCATGACTAACGAAACTCTCGAGACGCTCGAACTCGGTCAGGCGGAAGCGCTGATCGAACTCGGCCTGCCATTTTGGCAGGAAGAAATGCTCGACAAATTCGAGTCGACCGCTGTTCCTTACGTCGAGTTCGATTAGCAAGTGCTAGTAACCATCAACGGCTTCATGAAGCGAAACCGTCGGTAAATACTGTGAAAGGAGACTAAGACAATGACGTACGAATCTTTCGAACCCGTGGAGTTGGGCAGTGCTGAGGTAACGATTGAAATCGGCCTGCAAAACGCTCCGGAAGAGGTTTCGGACAAATTCACAGAGGCTGTCGCGCCATACGTCGAATTCGACGAGTAACGCGGTGAACGTGGTAGAGCAGGAGGCAGGTCACTGTCTCCTGCCTACTACACTTCAAAACCGAAATTACACTGACCTCGCGCTAGCGTGAGACACACTTGCAAAAACAAATGTCAAAATCCGGTTACTGCGTCTTGGCCGATTGGTTGGGCTGACGGTTCAGGAGGAACTCGTCAAACCAATTGAAGATATGATTGTACATGTCGAGTACATTTCCCGGAGATTCGATCGAGTGGCCCTCCGCCAGATACCGGACAAGCTTGGCTCGTTTCCCCAGCCGATTCAGCGCGACAAAGAACTGCTCGGGCTCAGTAAGCGGAAAGGCATCCAACTCTCCATGAATCATGAGTAGCGGCGTGGTTACTTTATCGGCGTGCAGGTACGGACTGTTTCGGAAGTATTGCTGTGGGTCTTGCCACGGCGGCACTCCCATCCGCATCTGCTGCGCTTCGACCAGGAAAGGTCCCCACAGCGGATTCGGCATGTCACTAAACCGGTGGCGTGGATCCACTCTGCCGTAGACAGTGAACATGTCGTTCACCCCAGCCTCGGCCACAGCTGCTTTAAAACTCTTCATCTGCGTTATCAGAGCGTAGACACTGTATCCACCATAACTGAAGCCTAAGAGACCGGTACGATCCGGGTCGGCAATTCCAAGCTCGACAACTTTATCGACGGCGGGCTTCACACCTTTCTCGAGTTCCAGCATCGGGTCACTCTGCACACCTATCGGTGGCAGCGGAACACTCGGAATCAGAACCGCGTAACCGTGTCCCGCTAGAACCAACGGATCCGGTTCGTAGCGGCTACGGAACTTGTACGGACTGGCCCAGTCGCCGGAGGGAGCATTAGCACCGCCATAGACATGGACCAGCAAAGGATATCGGCGACCGGCCACGTACCCATGCGGCAGGAGCAACGCACCGGAAACCCGTTTGCCGTCCGTCGTTTGATACTGAATCGTGCGATATTCGGGTTTCGCGATCGCATCCAATTGACGATTGATCGAAACCAGAGTGACGGGATCGGTTTGCTGTTTCGCGATAGCACGGACTTCGTTGATTGGAGTTTGATAGATGATGGCTTGCCGCGTTGGTGAGTACTCATTGACGGCAGATCCAGGCGGCATCGTGGCGAGCTTGACCGCCGAGCCATCACTCACATCCACGCGGAAAAGATCCGAGCCGCTCGGCGAAACGATTAGAGAATCAGTAGCTCGAATGGCGTTGGCAGCACGCGGCCAAACAATCGATCCGGCAACCGTCAACGCCCGCGCCGAGCGTGAAGTGAGATCGATTGCCCACACCCGTCCGCCGCTTGCGCCGAACAGCAGACTGGACTTTGTAGAATTGAAAAGCATACGCGGCGACTCCGCAATGTCGCGCGTTAAGTTGTGAAACGAGTTTGACGAAGGGACAAGCCACCAATCGCGCCGCACTGTTGCTTTACTGTTGTCACGCGAGAAACCGCGCACGCCTCTGAAAGCGGCTTCTGCTTGCAATTCGGCACTCGTTCCCGCATATCCGTAGACCAGCAGCTCTCCGCTCGTTGACCACTGAATATCTTCAGCGGTCAACAACTGCGTTTCGCCTGATGTGTGTTCGTATTTCAGTGCAGCAACAGCTTCGGGTTTTTCTTTTGCAGCATTAACAGTGAAAACAGCCGGAGCCACATCACTGGCGGACGTGCCAATAAAGGCGAAGGTCGACGCTGACGGAGCCCAGCGAATGACAGTTGGTATGACTGCCAGGTCGAAGCTCGCCGGCCGCACATTGTGCACCCATGTTGGCGCTTGATCAGTTTTCGACAGGTTCCCGACGCCAAGTCTTAAGCGCGCGATGTCTTCCGTCGTCGGAGCTTTCCCGCGGGCAGCGGTAATCGGATAATCGGTGGCGAGGATTGCCGCGTAACTGCGATCGGGCGAGATTGAGACGACGCGTTGCGAGAGGCGTGTCTCGATCAGGGGAATTCGCGTCAGCACCCGCGTCCTGCTGGTCGTCACCTCAAACAAACTCAACGTCACGTGCTTCTGTTGCGCGGCTGAGAGCTCCGTCCCTTCCGTATCAAGAACCCGCGCCGTAACACCACGCCCGCGTTTTACATCGGCCATCGCTTTTGCGGAGATGCGTAACGTGCGTTCGTTTTCATCCATTGCTAAAGGGCGAGCACCGCGAGGAAGAACACCGATAACCAGTTC
>DATJKO010000329.1:0-3077 GCA_035491355.1 Pyrinomonadaceae bacterium | reverse complement strand
AACAGCGGCCTGTTCCCGCAGGGTGAGGCGTACGTCAGTTTCAGCGAAGACGGAAAGCGTATGGCTACCGGCGGATTCGATACCGGCACGATTCTTTGGGACACTGAAACCGGAAAACAAGTCGCGAACCTCACTGGCCGTACGAATCCCGCTTTCAATGTCGCGTTCAGTGCTGACGGCACTCAGCTCTACTCAGGCGATCGCACTCGCTGGGACTTGCGCACCGGCCGCGGCTTGCGGCTCGTAGCCAGGTCGGCCGAAAAGAGTTTCGGTTTCCCGAGTCCGGATGGACGCTTACTCGCTCTGATGCGTCCGAACAGTGGCGTGCTCCCAATCGTCGACGTAGTGAGTGGACAGACGGTGCTAACGTTGACACCGTCCGGAGATACCGGCGTGGTCCAGCGTGTTCGCTTCAGCCCCGACGCATCCGTGCTGGCTGTCATGTATACGCCACCCGACACACAACATCAGACCTCGACACCCGGCTCCTACACACAACGCAGTCAGCTAAAGCTCTGGGACCTCAAGACGGGCCGCGAAATACGCTCACTTGTTTCTGAGGACATTGCTTCAGACGTGGATTTCAGCCGCGACGGGCACACGATCGCAACGATCGGAATCATGGGCCAGATTTCGCTTTGGGACATACAGTCGGGCAGCAAGTTGCGCGACCTCACTAAATCGCCGATGGCCGGCTTCCCTGGTGCGGGCGGTTTCGGGAACATCAAACCCGGCCAGATGCCCACGATGCCCAACATGAGCGATATCTCAGCGATGATGAACAACGTCTTCGGCACGATGTCGTCGGGAACGATGGGCCAGAAGTCGTTGGCGTTCAGTGTCGATGGCCGCGTGCTTGCGACCGGTGGCTTCGAGTCGAAAACAAATATCGACATGGCCGCGATGATGAGCGGCGCTATGAACCAGAAACCACAAAAAGGTTCGAAGGGATCGAAGGGTTCGCGCCAACAGGATCCGGCCGACATGATGAAGGATTTCAAAATCGAGACAACCGGACAGGTGCAACTGTGGGACGTCGCCAGCGGACGCGAGCTTGGCACATTGACCGCGCATGGTCGCGGCATAACGAAGCTGGTCTTCAGTCGCGACAGCAAGTTGATCGCTACGGCTGCCTCCGACAACACGATCAAAATCTGGGACGTTGAGAACCGCCGCGAGATTCGGATGTTGACGGGTCATACGTCGAATGTCGAGTCGATGGATTTCACTCCCGACGGTCGTCTGCTCGCATCCGCAAGCGACGACGGCAGCACGTTTCTCTGGGACACAAAGACGGGCGAACATCTGCTGACGTTGATCTCGCTCGACGATGGCAGCGAGTGGATGGTCGTGACCCCGCAAGGTCTTTTCGACGGCACGCCTGTATCCTGGAACCAGATTCTGTGGCGCTACAATCAGGAGACCTTCAACGTAGCGCCGATCGAGTGGTTTTTCAACGAGTTTTACTACCCGGGGTTGCTGGCCGATGTCTTCGCCGGCAAACGACCGAAAGTGGCGCAGGACGTTTCTAAGAAAGACCGCCGGCAACCGATCGTGAAGTTAACGCTGGTTGGACCAGCAGCCGCTGAATCCGGAATTGCTTCGCGCACCGTCAAGGTGAAGATTGACGTCGCCGACGCGCCCGCCGACAAAGACAATCCAAAAGGAAGTGGCGCGCAGGATCTGCGGCTGTTCCGCAATGGATCGCTCGTGAAGGTGTGGCACGGCGACGTGCTCAACGGCCAAGCAACGGTGTCGCTCGAGCAGGACGTCACTGTCACTGCCGGTCCGAATCGCCTCGTCGCCTACGCCTTCAATCGTGACAACGTGAAGAGTAAAGATTCGCCGCTGGTGTTTGCCGGCGCTGAGAGTCTGAAACGCAAAGGCACGGCGTACATCATCGCCGTTGGTGTAAACGAGTACGCGAACCCGCAGTACAATTTGAAGTACGCGACGGCGGACGCGCGCAGCTTTGGCGACGAGATGCGCCGCAAGCAAACGCAGGTCGGCGGGTTCGAACGCGTTGAGGTCATTGAACTGCTCGACGCAAACGCTACGAAGGAGAACATTCTTTCAGTCCTCAAACGACTCGCCGGCGAACCTGGGCCGCCAACGCTCAAAGCTGGTCCAGTCGACGGACTCAAACGCGTCGAACCGGAAGATACTGTGATCATTTATTACGCTGGTCACGGTACCGCGCAGGCGCAACGCTTCTATCTCATCCCGCACGATCTCGGCTACACGGGCGAGCGCACGAAACTGACGCCGGAAGGTTTGAAGACGATGCTGGCGCACAGTATCTCCGACGTCGAACTCGAAGCGGCAGTGGAAGGTCTGGATGCGGGGCACCTGCTGCTGATCATCGACGCTTGTAATTCAGGCCAGGCACTCGAAGCGGAGGAGAAGCGTCGTGGTCCAATGAATTCGAAAGGGCTGGCGCAACTCGCTTATGAGAAAGGCATGTACATCCTGACGGCGGCGCAGAGTTTTCAGGCCGCACTCGAGGCGGCGCAACTGGGCCACGGTTACTTGACGTACGCACTTGTTGAAGAGGGACTGAAGACGCCCGTCGCTGATGCTGAGCCCAGGGACGGTGTGCTGATTGCGCGCGAGTGGCTAAACTTCGCTACCGAACGAGTGCCGCGCATGCAGGAAGAGAAGATGGCCCAGGGACGCGGCCTTGGGATCCAGATTGCATTCGCTGAGGGCGAAGATCCAGCCGACCCGCAGCGCAGCGTTCAGCGTCCGCGCGTTTTCTATCGCCGTGAGTTGGAAGCAAATCCGTTAGTGATCGCGAAACCTTAGCCACGAAGAGGCCCATGTGCTTTTTGTGGTTGAAAGAGACTCCCGTGTCTAACCCCATCGGCAAATCGTTTCCTCGAAAAGAGGGACGCAAGAAGGTTACTGGGCAGGCGTTGTACGTCGACGACCTGTCTTTTCCTGACATGCTGCACGGCGCCACGGTGCGCAGTCCGTCGCCGCGCGGGAGGATTACTAACATCACGTTCGGCGGCGATATCCCGTGGGACGAGTTCACGATCGTCACGGCGAAAGACATTCCGGGCGCAAACTACGTC
>DATJKO010000328.1:0-2871 GCA_035491355.1 Pyrinomonadaceae bacterium | reverse complement strand
GTTCCCGGCGACAGTGGCACTGAAGGCGATCTGGGTACCGTCAGGAGAGAAGTACGGTTCTATCTCGAGCCCCTGCGTCGAGGTAATCCGGCGTGCCTGACCGCCACTGCGCGACACGAGCCACAAGTCACCCGCGTACTCGAAGGCGATCTGATCGCGGCTCACGGTAGGATGCCGCAGCAGGCGCGTGCCCTGGCCGAAAGCCGGCACGAACGTTACAAGACAAAGAAGTGCACAAAGTAGTAGACACGGATTCATGATGATCCTCTCAGGGCAAGATTACGGATTTTGAAAACGGATTAATTGCAACGAGTATCAGGACGCCTTGACTCAAAAGTACCTGTCTTGCGGCTTTGCCGCCTCGATGTGAGGCGAGGCTAGGCCTCGCCGGTGAAAGGGAAAGAGAGAGCGGGCTGTGCCCGCCGTACGGCCTTTGGCCCAAACTGGGCGCAGCCCGAACCGAGGGCGCAGCCCTACATGTCCACTAAGTCTCACGGCGAGGCATAGCCTCGCCTCACATCGAGGCGGCGGAGCCGCGCCCAAAGACTTTTGAGGCAAAGCTGTATCAGGACGTTTATTACACGCACTCTCATTTCCTAACGCCTATGTATTCCAAATCACGCTCAGCACGCGTTTGAAGTTGCCGCCGAGTATTCCCTGAATCGCAGTGCTGCTGTATTTGCGACGAATCAAACCTTCAGTCAGGTCAAACATTCGCTTCGGGTGATTAAGTCCTTCGATATCGATCTTCTCGCGGAAGGCGTAGCTGCCTTTGTACCCCGCTCGCAGTTGCTTGTTTTGATCGGCGGGCATCGCGTCGTAGCCGTAAAGATCCATATCGCTGCCGACGCCGAGGTGCTCGTGACCAATCAGTTTTGTTACATGATCGAAATGGTCGAGTACATGTTCGATAGTGGTTGGTTCGTCGCCTTTCACAAACATCCGCACGCCGGTGATGCCCATCACGCTCTCGGTCTGGCCCACTTTCTTGATCGCTTCGTCAGTTTTCAGTCGTGGGTGTCCGGGCACGAGCGCGCGGCAGTTTGAATGGGTAATCAAGACGGGTTTCTTCGAGAGTTCGAAAGCGTCGAGAGTGGTGCGATCCCCGCAGTGGGAGACGTCGACTGCCATGCCGACCTTGTTCATGCGCTCGATAATGCTGATGCCGAAATCGGAGATGCCTTCGTCACGTCGCTCGGTCGAACCGTTGCCGATCAGGTTGCGGGCGTTGTAAGTGAGTTGTGAAACGCGCTGGCCAATACCGTAAAAGAAATCGACATCGTCGGGCCGGCGAAACTGTTCGGAGTTCTGCAAACCGATCATGATGCCGATCTTGCCGGAGTTCTTGACGCGGTTGAGGTCGGCCGGGCTGTCTATGCGCATCAGGTGTTGATCGTGGTTCGCGATGAATCCGTTCCACGACGCAAACACCCGCAAGACGCGGTCGTAAGCATCCGGTCCACCGAGACCGGTGGCGACGTGAAATACGTTGATGCCCGAATCTTTGTACGGTTGAAGGTCTGACTCAGTGAAGCTCTCAGGATTGGCAAACCAGCGGTTCTGCTTGGCGAAGTCGAGAGTGAACGGCCCGAGCATGTCGATTACGGTCGACTGTTGGACCAGTTCGATCGCCTTTGACGTGTATTCGACGGGTGAGTTCGCAAAGAGGCGGTAGCGACCGCGATTGAACATCGGCGCGACGAGTAAGGCCGCACCCGCAAGTGCACCGCCTTTGAGCACATCGCGTCGATTCAGGAGTTTCTTAGTGTCCTTCACCTGTAGCTCCGTTGGTCGTCGTGCGTCCCGGACCGTAGATCACGTGACCTGGACGGGCGCCGGTGTGCTTTCCGTGATCGATTACCACCTGACCGTTGACCAGCACGTAATCGATACCCACAGGATAGACGTACGGTTGTTCGTAAGTGGCGCGGTCCTGGATAGTGTTGTAGTCGAAAATGACGACGTCGGCCCAGCAACCTTCTTTGATCACCCCACGTCCGTTGAGCCTCATTCGCGTGGCCGGCCATGAAGTCATCTTGCGAATTGCTTGTTCGAGAGTCAGGACTTGTTTCTCGCGAACGTAGCGAGCGATGAGACGCGGAAAGTTGCCGTAGCTGCGCGGATGACCAAGTCCCAGCGTGTCGATCGTGCCCGGCTTTATTGAGGCTCCGGCGTCGCTGCCGATGCTGGTCCAGGGAAACTTGAGCGCGGTCATGACGTCCTGCTCGCTCATCATGTGATAGATCGCGGTGACGCGTCCGTTCCCCGCGGCGACGAGATCAAACGCCGCATCGGCCGGAGTCTTCTTCCATTCTCTGGCTATCTGCGCGAGCGTCTTACCCTGGAAGTGCGCGTTCTCTTTGTTCTGCGCGTTGGCGAGGACGATGCCGTCCCACCCGCCGGCGGCTTCGATGATGTTCCACCAGCCGGGCGATCCGGTGATCATTTCTCGCTTGAGACGCGCGCGCGTCGCGGGATCCTTTAGCCGTTCGAGAAGCTTTTCATTTCCGCCTTCGAAGGCCCAGGAGGGAATGACCGCCTCGAGTCCCGTACCCCCCGCAGTGTAGAGATACATGTCGGCCGCGACATCGACGCCGCGTGCTCGCGCCTGGTCGATCTTCCTTCCCGCTTGACGCATCAACCTGCCCCAGCCAGGTTGAAAGGCGGCTTTCAAGTGGAAGATCTCAACCGGCAATCCACCCTTCTCGCCAATCGCGATCGCTTCTTCGATCGACTGGACCAACTCCTTGCCTTCGCCACGAATGTGACTCGCGTAGATCCCGCCGTACTGTCCGGCAACCTTCGCTACTTCAATCAACTCGGCGGTCGTCGCGTAGCTGGAAGGCGGATAGATGAGTGCGGTCGTCATAC
>DATJKO010000327.1:0-3038 GCA_035491355.1 Pyrinomonadaceae bacterium | reverse complement strand
AGGAATCCTGATGGCATTCAGCGTTTTTACTGGTTACAGCCTTGAACTCAAATACGTCAAAAACGACTGTTGAATGTACAAATTCATCGTTTCATGCTACTACTGGCCGGCCGGAGAACGACCCCTTCGGCTGCGGGCGCTAACAATCCAAGTTGATGAGAGCGGGAACCGTCTGGAGTACTTCCCGATCAGCAAACTGACCAGGTTGGACCATCTCACTTCATCTATCGAACGCCGGGAAATGCGGAGGCTAAAGGTGAGGTGCGAAGTGGAGCTGCTGGCCAATCTCTCGTTACTCGACACTGAAGCCGGCGAGCCGCTTGAATCCCTTATCTTCATGGGCGAAACCAGCGACCTTAGCGCCGCCGGACTCGCGATGATCATCCCGGCAACTATTATCGACGAACGGTTCTGCGACGGTGGCAATCGTTTGAACCTGTCGCTTCATTTGCCGGACGGTGTAGTCCGACTCGAAGTTGCGCCGGTGCGGTGCGAACGAATAACCAGCGCTCACTCGTCTCAGGGTTATTTGCTCGGCACCAGGATCACTGACGTAAAGCAGCGCGAGCGGTTCGAGCAATACATCGAACGCCTTTCCGATCCACAACGCGCACACTAGTCGTGCTTCACTTGAACTCTCCAAACTCTTGGAAGTCAGTAACTCAAGAACAGTCAGGAAGGGGGCAAGCAAAGCGCGCCCCCGCTCGATCGGCAGCGGGGGCGTTGCCCGTTCCTGACTTGTTCTTGCTGACCTGACGTGTTCCTGGCGTTGCTTCTCAGCTGAATCTACTACTCAGCCTGTTCCAGGAAGTCCTTCGTTCGAGCATCCTGTGGTGAGTTCAGGAGTTGCTCGGCGGGGCCGTGTTCGACGACCAGTCCGCCATCCATAAACAGAATGTTGTCGGCGACGCCGCCGAGAAATCCCATCGAGTGGGAAATGATAATCATCGTGTGACCACGATCGACGAACGTGCGCAGTAGTGCGCGCAGACTGTTTATGCGGCGCGGATCGAGCGCACTCGTCGGTTCGTCAAGCAGCAGCAGAGCGGGATGCATCGCCAGCGCGCGAGCAATCGCGACGCGCTGCTGTTCGCCACCCGACAACGATCCCGGATATCTTCGCGCCGCCACCCTCAAACCCACCGATTCGAGCAGTTCGTACGCTTCAGTCTCCGCTTTCTTACGCGGCGTGCGCAGCACTTGTACCGGCGCTTCGATAATGTTTCCCAGCACCGATAAATGCGGGAACAGGTAAAAGTGCTGAAACACAGTGCCGACTTTCAGCCGCAGCTCTCGCACTCGTTTGCGATAATCCGCGTTGGTGATTCCAGCCTCGAGACGTACGTCGTCGCATTCAATCGTCCCGCCGTCGATCGTCTCGAGTCCGTTGAGACAACGCAGTAACGTCGACTTGCCGCTGCCTGACGCGCCGATGATCCCGAGCACCGTTTGCGGCGCGACTTCAAAGTCGATCCCTTTCAGAATCTGCGAGTCGCCAAAGTGTTTGCGTAAGCCGTTGACGCGAATCATGCCGTCGCCTCCACTTCTGTTTCGACGACTCTCTCGGTAGCTCGATTACGCAGCCGTTGTTCAAGCAGACGCGCGAGATGGGCCATTGGCAAACTCATGGCGAGGTAGAAAGCTGACACGGCGAGTCCGAGCAACAGAAACTGCCCCGAGGCGTTTGCGAGTTCGCGATAAGCAGTCGCCAGTTCCCAGACGGAGATCGCGAAAGCGACCGAAGTGTCTTTGAAAAGCGAGACGAAGTCGTTGGTCATCGGCGGCAACGCGATGCGAAATGCCTGCGGCAGGATAATCCGGCGAAACGCGAGCACCGGACCCATGCCGAGCGAGTACGCCGCTTCCCACTGCCCGTTAGGAATCGCTTCCAACGATGCGCGATAGACCTGCGATTCGTAAGCAGCGTAGTTCAGGCCGAGGCCAACGAGCGCAGTGAGCCAGCCGGGCATCGCGATTCCGATCACGGGTAGGCCGAAGTAGAGGAATAGAAGTTGAACCAGCACGGGCGTGCCGCGAAAGAACTCGACGTAGATCGTACACACCGCGCGCAGCCATGCCGGCCCTTTCCATTGTCCGACGGCCAGCGGTAATCCGAGCACGACAGCGATCACCATCGAGCCGAGCGCGATCAGCACGGTCACCGCTGCTGCGCGCGTGAGACGCCAAAGCGCTTCACGCCAGTTGAACGTCGAGTCGGTCGTCGTGTATTCGACGGTACTGGTAGTGCGATCTCCCGCGCGTATCGGCGCCTGGTATTCGACCTGCGCCTGGTTCCAGAGTCCCCACTTCTTGAGAATCGTTTCGAGTGTGCCTTCGGCAATGATCTTGTCGATCGCGGCGTCCACTTCTGCTTTCAGCGCTTCGTCGCCTTGGCGTAGTCCGATGACGTAAAGACCGCGCGTAAACGGCTCGCCCGCAGGCTTCAACCGACGATTCGGCCGGGCGTAAAAAGCTTCGGCAGGAACATCCATCAGCACCGCATCGATCCGTTTCAACTCGAGATCGCGATACGCGCCAACCGGATCGGCGTAAGTCTTGAGCGGAATCCCTTCCTTTTCGAGTAATCGCGACGCGGCGGTGTTCGCAAGCGTGCCGACGTAGCGGTTCTTGCAATCGGCGAGAGAGTTGATGCGGTTGTCGTCCTTACGAACTGTGAGTTGAAGTTGAAAGATGTAGTAGGCCTTGCTGAAGAGAATCTGTCGCGCGCGATCCCCCGTGGGTTCAAGACCATTGACGATCACGTCAAACGACTTCCGCTGAAGGGCGGAGACGAGCGTTTCCCAATCGCTCGGCACAAACTCAGCGCGCCGGCCCATCGCTGCGGCGAGCGCGTCGACCATCTCTTTTTCGTAGCCAATGTAAGTATCAGGGTTAGCGGGATCGGTGAAAACGTAAGGTGCGCCGCCGCTTGGGTCGGCTCCCCAACGCAGGACCTGCTGCGCGCCGGCAGTGGTCCACAGGCAGAGAAGACACAGGAGAATTCGCGAAAAGGTTATTTGGAATGACCTCCGTTAGCG